>NZ_JARANT010000063.1 GCF_029889805.1 Halorubrum sp. Boch-26
CCACGACTACGGCCCGGCCCGCGGCGAGTTCGTCGACAACTTCTTCGAGGTCGTCGACTGGAGCGAGCCCGCGACCCGCTACGAGCAGGCCGTCGAGCTCTTCGAGTAACGCCGGCTCCCCCCGGCCCTCCTCCGGTATTCTACTGTGAGCCCGCCGCGCCGTTCGGCGGGCGTCTCCGCTCGTTAGCGACGTTGATACGCGGTGAACGCCACCGCCTCACTCGACGAGCGTCGTCTCGGTCACGGCGCAGGTGTCGTCGATCAGGACGCGGAGCTCGTCGCCCGCGCAGGGGAGCGTCACCCGGACCCGGAGCGGGTCCTCCGAGACGACCGTCGTCAGCCGGTCGCTCACGCACCAGTCGAACTGCCAGAACGGCGCGGTGTTCAAATCGACGCCGCGGTCCGAGTGGAAGACGAGCGTCTCGGCGTGATCGAGGAGCGTGACGCCGATCGTCGACCGCAGCCGGTAGCTACATCGCCGACAGACGTGTTCGACGGCGACGTCGAGGGCCTCGTCGTCCGGGTCGCGCACGAGCGTCGTATCGATCGAGCCGGTGCACTCCGGGCAGACCCCGTCCGCGGCCAGGCAGTAGTGGTGGCGGACGTAGTGGTGGAACGCCTGCAACAGCTCGTCCGTGGTCCGGTCGTCGAGCCCACCGGAGGGGAAGGGGTAGCTCACCTGCACGGCCCCGCAGTCGACGCAGCCCACGCTGAGATCGTCGTCGACGTACCAGCCGTGGAGGTCGCCGCCGCAGTCGTAACAGGCGCCGTCCGCGGGGAAGAAGCCGAGCTGCGCGCGCTCGGTGAGCGTGCCGGTGAAGATGGCGCTGACGACCTTCCGACCGGGCGAGCGAAACTCGTACCCCTCGTCGCTCCGCCTGATGAAGTGGCCGGTGAGCTGCCGGAGATGGTAGCTGAAGTTCGCGCTGTCGTCGATGTCGACCCGGTCGAACAGGTCGGTGAAGCTGACCGGGGCCTCGTCGGCGCCGAGCTCCAAGAGCGCGCGGAGGACCGCGACGCGGGTGTCGTTGCCGAGCGTCGCGAACACCTCGGCGGGGAGCACCCGTGACTCGGTGCGGAGGGCGGCCGGCCCGTCGCGGTCGCCGTCCCGGTCGGCGCTCGCGTCCGTCCCGGCGCTGCGGTCGAACTGACTCACGTGTCGGCTATGCGCCGGGGGCGTCTAAAGCGTATCGAGGAGGGGCGGACGACGAACGACGGCCGGCCAGTCGGCCATAGCGTTTTGTATGCTGCCCGAGAGGTGAGACGCGTATGCCCGAAGAACCGATCCACGAGTCGAAGCGGTCGCGAAGCCGACAGGCGCTGGCCACCTACTTTCGTCGCATCGCGGAGGCCCTCGGCCGCGGCGAGCCGGTCCCGGTCGACGACGCCGGAACGGTGACGGTCGACACCGCCGCCGAGTCCGCGGTCGAGATCGAGCTCGAACGCGGGGACGGCACCGTTCACTTCGAGGTGGAGGTGGAGTTCGACGAGACCGAGGGCGCGATCGAGACGGACGCCGCCGCGAGCAAGGCGACCTTCGAGCTGTACGCCGACACCGCCGGCCAGTGGCGGTGGCGGCTCGTCCACGACAACGGGAACATCATCGCCGACGGCAGCGAGGGATACGCGGACAAGCGCGACGCGAAGTCGGGGATCGAGAGCGTCCAGCGGAACGCGCCGGGCGCGCACGTAATCGACGTTGACCGCGACGAGGAAGCGCCTGCTGAGGGCGGGAGCGACGCCGTCTTCGAGCTGTTCAGGGACAAAGGCGACAAGTACCGCTGGCGGCTCGTCCACGACAACGGGAACATCATCGCCGACGGCGGGCAGGGGTACGCCTCCAAACAGAAGGCGACGCAGGGGCTCAACAGCGTGAAGTCGAACGCGCCGGGCGCGGCCGTCGAGGAGCTCGACGGCGACGAGGCGCCCGCAGGCGACGAGGAGTAAGCGGACGATGGTCCCCGACAAATCCTCCACCCGCGACGAGACGGACGCGGAGCCCTCCGCTCGCGATCGATACGACCCGGACGGCGATTCGAACGGGTTCCTCGCGCCCGGAGACGACGCGCCCGCGGACCCGGTCGACCTCCTCGCGTACGGCGTGCTTGGCGGAATCGTCGGCTCGGTTCTCTCGTTCGTCCCCTTCGCCACCGTTCTCGGCGGTGCGGTCGCCGGCTACCTCTGCGGCGGCACGTCCTCAGACGGGCTCAAGACGGGGACGGTCGCCGGCGTCGTCATGACGCTCCCGTTCGTCGCGATGGTCGCCTTCCTCCTCTTCTTGTTCGGGTTCGCCGGAGCGCCGGCGGAGTTCGGCGTCTTCGCGCTCCTCGTGATCGGAGTCGGCGCCGCCTACACCCTCGGGTCGGGCGTGATCGGCGGCTATCTCGGACACTACCTCCGCGGTCGGCTGTAGCGGAGCCGCGGACCGCACCGCTTATTCGACGCCCGTCGCTACCTCGGGTCGGACATGGACGCGCTCGACGCAAGGTACCCGTTCTTCGCGGCCGCCCGCGAGGCCGTCGCCGACGCCGCGGTGTCGCTCCCGGAGCTCGTCGCGGCCGACGCGCCCGCGGTCGAGCGGGGTCGCGAGCGCGTCGAGCGCGCTCTGATGGACGGAACGGTCGAGTCCGAGAGCGGCGAGTTCTCCGGGGAGTCCGCCTACGACGTGCAGGCGGAACTGCTCTCGTACCCCATCGCACGGATCCTCGTCTCGCTGCTCGACTCCGAGCCCGCCATCGAGAAGTACGCCGCCGCGGAGGCCGCGACCGCGATCGACCGGATCCGCGAGGACCTCGCGACCGACGACGAGCTGCGGTCGGTGTCGACTCCGACCGTCGCCCTCGACGACGTGCTCGCCGAGTTCGACCTCGTCGACGCGGTGCGCCCGGAGTCTCCCCGACCGGCTTCGGGGGCCGGATCCGGCCGCGCCCCCGCGCACTACTGGATCGACGTCGGCCCGTACCTCCGGCTCACGTCGCCGTCGTGGGGGCCCTCGTGGCGTCTCGTCAACCGCGCGCTCGCCGACGGGGCGGTGCGCGTCTCCCGCGAGGAGCTGCTGGACGCGCTGGAGGCCGCGGTCGAAGAGCGCGTGCGCGAGGGACTCCCGTTCGAGCTGGCGGTCGGCGAGGGGATCGCCGCGGAGCTGGAGGAGGGCGTCGCCGACCTCAAGCGCCTGCTCTCCGAGCGGAGCTACGCGGGCCCGGTCGACGTCGTCGCCCCCGAGCTGTTCCCGCCCTGCATGACGAACCTGATCGAGAAGGCCGATCGCGACGCCGATCTGTCCCCGCCGGAGTCGTTCGCGCTGATGGCGTTCCTCGTCGGCATCGGGATGACGCCGGACGAGGTGGTGACGTTCTGCGCGGACACGAGCCTCGACGCGGAGGGGATCCGCTACCAGACGGAGTACCTGAAAGACGACCGCGGGACGCAGTACCCGCCCCCCACCTGCGAGACGCTGGCGAACTACGGGATCTGTCACAACGAGGAGGACCACATGCAGGTGGCCGCGGACCCCCTCGCGTACTACGAGAAGCGGGTCGCGGCCGCCGAGGAGATCACCGACTGGCGGGACCGCGAGGGCGACGAGGACGAGAAAGGGGACGGAGCGGAGGAGACCGCAGACGCAGGCGGGAGAGAGTGAGCGAGCGCCGACCTACTCCTCGTCGTTCGAACGGATGAGATACGCGCCGACGAGCGCCATCAACAGGACGAACCCGGCCAGCAGTCCGACGAGCGCGATAGCGCCGGACTCCGGAAGCCCGGACGACCCGCCGAAGGTGACCCCGATCCCGACCAGCCCGGCGATAAAGACGGCGGCCGCCAGCAGCGAGACCGTGATCTGCCGACGAAGCTCCGCGTCGATTTCCATGCCCGCGAGTTCCCGTCGCCGCTAAAAAAGGACTTCGATGAGGGCGGCCGGACATCGGTGATCCCGGCGACCGAATCCCGAACCTCGGGCACACGGCCCTTTCGGCGGCGAATTTAACCGCTTTCGGCGCCTATCTCGACGCGAAGCGAGGGCTACCCTCGCGGTCACCCATGACGCATCCCCGAAACCCACCCGCGTCAACAGCCACGGACCCGGACGTCGCCCGAGTCGCGCCGCCGGCAGAACGATCCTCGGAGCGACGCGTCGCGCCCGGGGGCGGCGACGCCCTCTCTTCGGGCACCGACGCCGCGAGCGACGGCAACGCCAGCACCGCGAGCGACGGCGGTGCCGAAGGCGACGACGCCACCGACGATCCCGGCGACAGCGCCGACGGTGCCACCGACGACCGGTCGGCGCGCGCCGCCACCGAGGAGATGACGGTGCGGCCGCTCCGCGACCGGCGGTACGTCGTCGAGACCGACGGCGGCACGTACGTGGTCGCGCTCGACGCCGGCACCTGCACCTGTCCCGACCACGCGATCCGCGGCTTCCGATGTAAGCACCTCCGGCGCGTCGCCATGGAGGTGACCGCGGGGTCGCTCCCGGCCCCGGACGAGCGCGTCGGCGTCTGCGCGGTCTGCGGGGCGGAGACGTTCGTCCCGCTCGACGCCGGCGGGTCGCACCTCTGTGCGCGCCACGGGTTCGAGCCGGGCGACGTCGTCCGCGACCGCGAGTCCGACGAGCGGCTCGTCGTCGTTGCGGTCACGACAGCGCGGGCCGATACCTACCGCACCGAAGAGGACCGGACGCTCGACGAGTACGTCACGAACGCCGCGTACGGCGCTCACGAGCCCGTTATCGAGGCCGTGTACGCCGACGCGGTCCGCCCGGGGCGAGGGGTGTCCGACTGCGAGCGGTACGCCTTCCCCGCCTCGCGGCTCGTCCGTCCGCGCCGGGAGTGAGGCGGCGGAGGCCGGCCGTCGCGTCGGCCACGCCGCGTCCGCGCCTCACCCCGCGAGGTGACTGATGTCGCGCCGCAGCGTGTACCCCTGCGGGACGCCGACGGCGCCGAGACACTCCTCGCACAGCACCCGCTCGTAGTCGCGGTTCGTCTCCTTCTCCAGCAGCGAGACGTCTCCGATGGGGAACACTGACTCGCAGCGGTCGCACTCGATCTTGTCGCCGTCGACGATGCGCATACCGCTATCGGAGAGCCCGTGAAACTTAAGCGTCCGTTTCGCGGCTACCCGAGCCGGTCGCCGTTCGAACGTGTTCGGGTCCTCGCTTCGGCCGGGGCCCTCATATCGCTCCGTGGGAACCGTCGCTGTCCCCCGGATCGGCGCCGCCTCTCTCGCCGGGCGACTCCCCTCTCTCGCGGCCGAGCGTCCCGCTCGGTCCCGAAACGTACCCGCCGCCGCTTCCGCCCTCCCGGATCCGGCCGTCGAGCGCGTCAGCGCCGAGGAGCCCCGAGTCGTCTGCGGGCGGTAACGGCTCGTCCGGGGTCGGGATCCGCCACGCCGCGAGCGCGCCGAGCAGCCGGGTCCGGTCCCCGTCGACCGCCAGCCGGAGCGTCGGCGCGAGGGTCCCGCCGAAGCGGTCGCGCTGGTCGGCCTCCGAGAGGTCCGCGATCGCGTCCAGCGAGTCGCCGCCGAAGTCGTAGTAGTTGAGGAAGCTCTGGATCAACACCTCCTCGTCGTGCGCGAACGCCATCCACGAGTACGCTTGGAACGGCGCCTCCGGCGGGTTCGTGGCGACGAGTCCGGTGTCGTTCAGCGGTCGGTACTCCCCCCCGAAGGAATCGGCGACGAACCCGTACAGGGCGTCGGGCCCCGTCACGCCCGGCGCGAACGTGTGGACGTGACTGCAGACGAACAGGTAGTAGCGCCCGTCGGCGACGACGACGTGCGGTCGTTCGAGCTCCTGGTTCACCTCCACCGCGTCCAGCAGGGGCGGGCGGAGCTCCCACGACAGGGGATCGCCCGACTCCGAGACGGCGACGCCGACGCAGCCGTTGAACTCCCGGCGGTGAGCGGTCTCGGCGTCGTCGCCCGGTCGCTCCGGCGCCGGCGCGTTCGCCTCGAACAGCAGGTACGTCTCGCCCGTCGCCGGGTCCTCGAAGAACCAGGGATCGCGGAAGGTGTAGATCATCCCCCGGGACTCGGTCTCGGTCTCGTACCAGTCGCCGTCGGGCGTCAACAGCGTCTCGTGGGTCCACGGGCCCGCGAGCTCGACTCCGTCGGCCGACGCGGTCAGGGTTCCGCCGTGGGCGACCGCGATCCGCTGGGCGTACGTCATCTCCTCGGCACTCTCGTCGCCGGCGGCGGTGTAGTAGAGGTAGAGGTCGCCGTCGTCGTAGAGCGCCGAGCCGGCCCACTGGCGCTGGCCGAGCGCGCCCCCGTCGAAGACGGGGCCCGCGTCGCGCCAGGTCTCGCCGTCGCCGGAGTAGAAACACCGGATCTCGGCCACGTCGTGTCGCTTCCCGGGGAGGAGGTCGGCCGGGGCCGTCAGCGAGAAAGCGAGCCGCCACCCGTCGACGTCGGCGATCTCGCCGTGGCGGTCGCGGAGCAGCCACGTGTCCCAGATGTGGAGCTCCGGAAACGGATCGATCTCCGGGGATCCGGTCGCCGGCGCGACGTTCCCGCGACGCCGCTCGATGGACGCGGCCTGTGCTCTGGTCCACCGCGACCGAGGGAAACCGCCGTCGCTTCCCGACGTCTCGTGCATACGCTCACTCCACGACGAACCGAATAAAGCCTTTTCAGTCGGACCGACGTCAACGGCGTCGCCCCCGCGCCGTTCCCGGTGTCACCGACGACGCCCCGGCATCATTGTGCGACACGCACGGCGATAGATAACGCGACACGCACGACGATACCCAACCCGACGCCCACGCCGCCGGCACGGAAATAAAACGTTTTATCACAGCCGTGGTACCCCAAAACATGGCAAAACGACGCACCGGGCGAAATCGAGCGAGCCGTGTCCTCGTCGGGCGATCGGTTCCGGTCAGTGCCGCGGTCGGCCGCACGAGGCTCGCCGTCACGGGCCGACGACCGGCCGGGCACGGGGGATGAGAGTGGACCGCGCAGAGCTCACCGAGACGCTGGAGGACGCCGGGCTCTCCCCGTATCAGGCCGACGCCTACGTCACCGTGCTCGAACTCGGCGCCGCCCCGGTCACCCGGATCGCCGACGCCAGCGGAGTACCAGATCCGCGGATCTACGACGTGTTGCGCGACCTGGAGAGCGCCGGCTACATCGAGACGTACGAGCAGGAGTCGCTGTACGCTCGCGCGAACAGCCTCGACGAGATCACCGAGGACCTCCGAACGCGGGCGACCAGATTCACCGCGGCGACCGAGGAGATCGAGCGCCGCTGGAACGAGCCCTCCGTCGAGCAGTCGACCGTGAGCATCGTCACCCGCTTCGAGACGGTGATCAAGAACGCCGACGAGTTCATCCGCGAGGCCGAGACGCAGGTGAACGTCTCGCTCGGCGTCGAGCACTTCGAGCGACTGCGTCCCGCCCTCCGGGCGGCCACCGAGCGCGGGGTCCGGGTCAACCTCTCGATTCACACGCCGGACGGGGACACGGAGGCGCTCCCGGACGCGGCGGACCTGGTCGACGTCTGCTCCGAGGCCCGACACCGCCGGCTCCCCTCTCCGTTCGTGGTGATCGTCGACCGAACGAAGACCTGCTTCGCGCCCCACGCCGGCTCGACAAACGAGTACGGCGTGCTCGTCGACGACCGCACACACACGTACGTGTTCCACTGGTACTTCCTCACGACGCAGTGGGACACGTGGGAGCCGATCTACACGGCCCGCAGCGACGATCCGCCGATCGACTACATCGACATCCGGTACTGCGTCCGCGACGTCGCCCCGCTCCTCCGCGACGGGGCGACCGTCCGAGTTCGGATCGACGGGATCGACACCGAGAGCGGTGCCGACCGCGTCGTCGAGGGCGTCCTCTCCGATGTCGTGGTCACCGGCGACGACGCGGTCGACGCGGAGACCGTCGCCAGCTACGGCGGCCGGGTCGGGCTCATCGTCGAGACCGAGGACGGCCCCGTCGAGGTCGGCGGGTGGGGCGCGATGGTAGAGGCGGTCGAGGCCCACCGGATCACGGTCGTCGACGTCGAGTGAGCGCGGAGCCGACGGGCTCGGCGTCGGCGTCTCGTACCTCGTAACCTCCTCACGGCGTGCGGGTCGAAGAAGGGATCCGCGGGACGGTTGATGCGACACCAGCTCTCGCGAGCGCGCGACTGCGCACCTACTCCAGCGAGTGGGTGATCGCGTCGCCGCTCGCCCGGTCGAACAGGTGGACGTTCTCGCGGTCCATCACGATCCGGATGTCGTCGCCCTCCGCGATGTCCGTGTCGGGCGCGAGGTTGATGAGGAGCTGTCCCTCGCCGCGCCCTTCGGCGCTCGCCTCGACGTCGCGGTCGAACAGCAGGTAGGCGTTCATCTCCTTGCCCATGGGCTCGAGGACGTCGACCACGGCGTCGAACGCCTTCGTCGGCGAGGTCGCCTTCCGGGCGTCCGCCTCCAAGAACACGTCCTCGGGACGGACACCGGCCGTGATGTCCTGTCCCGACGTAACGCCGTGCGTCTCCGGGTCGAAGTCGATCTGCGTGTACTGGGAATCGAAGCCGCCCTCGGTCGCTTCGCCCTCGAGGAAGTTCATCGCGGGCGACCCGATGAAGCCGGCGACGAACCGGTTCGCGGGCTCGTTGTAACACTCCAGGGGCGGCGCCACCTGCTGGAGCACGCCGCCGTTGATGACGGCGATGCGGTCGGACATCGTCATCGCCTGCGCCTGATCGTGGGTGACGTAGATGATCGTCGTGTCGAGCTCGCGGTGGAGCCGCTGGAGCTGGGTGCGCATGTGGACCCGAAGCTCCGCGTCGAGGTTCGCTAACGGCTCGTCCATCAGGAACGCGTCCGGATTTCGGACGATTGCGCGGGCGATGGCGACGCGCTGGCGCTGCCCGCCGGACATCTCCTTGGGCATCCGGTCCATCATCCCCTCGAGCTGGACGATGTCGGCGGCCTCCTCGACGCGCCGATCGACCTCCTCTTGATCGTATTTCCGGAGCCGGAGCCCGAAGGAGATGTTGTCGTACACGTCCATGTGCGGGAACAGCGCGATGTTCTGGAACACCATGGAGATCCCCCGGTTCTTCGGCGGGAGATCCGTCACGTCGCGCCCGCCGATCTCGATGGTCCCCTCGGTGGGGAGCGTGAGCCCGGCGATCGTCTCCATCGTGGTCGACTTCCCGCACCCGGAGGGACCGACGAAGGTGACGAACTCACCGTCCTCGATCTCCAGATTCATGTCGTCGACTGCCGTTACGTCCTCGTACCGTTTCGTGATTCCCTCTAGTTTGACTGATGCCATGGTTACTCCTTGACCGCCCCCGTAGTGAGTCCGCTCACGATCTTCTCCTGTGCGACGACGACGAGGATCGCCACCGGCAGCACCGCGATGATGCTGGCGGCCGCCATGAGGTTGTACAGCACCTCGAACTCGCCCTGGAACCGCAGTATCCCTTCGAGCATCGGCGCCCAGTTGCCCGGCCGCCCGTCGGTCATCAGCGAGCTGAAGAAGTACTCGTTGTACACCGAGATGAACGTCAGCACACCCGCGGTCGCCACACCGGGCGCGGACAGTGGGACGATGACGCGGAACAGCGCGCCGATCCGCGTCGTCCCCTCCACGCGGGCCGCGTCCTCTAAGCCGTCGGGGATCTGCGAGTAGAACGTCATCAGGATGAAGATCGACAGCGGCAGGAAGATCGCCGACAGCGGGATGAAGATCGCGTACGGGGTGTTGTACAGCGACCCGGCCGATATCAGCGGTCGCAACACGTCGATGTTGGTGTTGAACAGCCGGTTCAGCGGGATGAAGAACGCCGCCGGCGGGAAGAAGGACGTGACGAGCACCAAGAGGAGCATCGCGTTGCGTCCTCGGAACCGGAGGCGGCCGAACACGTAGCCGGCGAGGCTCCCGACGAGCAGCACCGCCACGGTCGCGATCGTCGCGATCAGGAAGCTGTTGAACACGTACCGGTGGAACGGTAAGGTGGTGAAGATTTCGATGAACGCCGCCGGATTGAAGCCGGCCGGCAGGACGACGCCGACCTCGGAGAGGTTGTTCCGCGGCGTCACCGCGACGACGAACAGCCAGTAGAACGGGAACAGCGTCGTGACGAGGAAGAAGATGGTCGCGACGTAGAACGTCGCCCGGTACGCGCGGTCCGGGTTCGTGATCATCTTCGCCGCCCACGCCTCGATGACGCCGCGGTCGAGATCCGGCTCGTCGAGGCCCGCCTGCTCGACCATCTCCGCGGTCGGATCGGCCTCGTCGGCCGGCTCGCCGCCGGGGGGGTCGGTCGCGCTCATGCGACACCACCCTCGCTGTTGCGCAGCGCGAGCAGGTACAACACGACGAACCCGCTGATGACGACGGCCGTCAGGAACGCCACCGCGGAGGCCGTCGCCCAGCGTCGGCTGTTCTGCAGGGCGATAATGACGAGACAGGTCAGCGACGGCACGGTCTCACAGCCCGCCGTCGCGTCGATGAGCCCGTAGATCCGCATCGCGTCCATCGTCCGGAACAGCATCGCGACGAGCAGCGCCGGCGCCACGAGCGGCAGGGTGATGTACCGGAACCGCTGCCACGGCGAGGCGCCCGACACCTTCGCGACGTCGTAGAGCCCGCGGTCGATGCTCTGAAGCCCCGCTAAGATGAGCAGTGCCATGAACGCCGTCGTCTTCCAGATGTCGGCGACGAGCACGATGATGAACGAGTCCGAGCTGTTCGACAGCGGGTTACTGCTGAACACGCCGAGCCACTGCATGAAGTCGGTCCCGAACCCGATGGTCGGGTTGAACAGCAGGAAGAAGATCATCCCTTGGATGACGATCGGGATCGCCCACGGGATGATGATCGACACGCGGACCCACCGGCGCCCGTAGAAGTCCTGATCGAGCACCAGCGCCTGCCCGAAGCCGATCGTCGTCTCGAAGAGGACGCTCAAGATCGCGAACGCCAGCGTGACGAAGATCGCCTGCTGGAGGAACGGTGCGTCGAACCCGACGAACGGGAACGAACTCGACAGTGATATCGAGACGAACTGCTGGGTGAAGTTCGTGTCGCCGGTCAGCAGCGCCACGTAGTTGTCGATGCCGATGAACTCACCGAACGGGTCGGCCGACGCGACGGCGTCCGCGAGCAGCGAGAATCGGAACGTCTCGATCAGCGGGTAGAAGGCAACGACCGCGAGCAGCAGGAACGCGGGAGCTAGCAGGACGTACGCGTACACCTCTTCGCTCTGCGTCTCCAGCCAGTTGAGCGGCCGGGCGAGCAGCGATCCCCCCTCGTCCGCTCGCGTGTCGGTTGACATGCTCGACTCCCCTTACTCCGCTAGGTCGGACTCGACCGATTCGAGCGAACTCTCTAGGTCGGCCATGGCCTGCTCGGGAGACTTATCGGCCTGATAGGCGGCCGAGACCTCGGAGGAGACCTGCGGGCTCTGGTCCGGCCACGCCACCGTGACGGGACGCGGAACCGTGGTCTGTCCGGCCACCGCGAGCGTGTCGAGGAAGTTGCCGATCCCCCCGACCTCGTCGGGGTTGATCGACTCGGTCACCGACGGGTCCGGCGGGAGGTAGCCGCCCTCCGCGAAGTTGCTCACCATGACGTCCTCGTTGGCGAACGCCTCCAGCACCTGGACGCACTCGTCGAGCCGCGACGTGTTCGGGTTGACCGTGAGGTGCCACCCGCCGAGCGCCGCGGCGGAGCCGCCGGTGCCCTCGTGGGCGCCCTCGCCGGACTCGACGCCGTACGGGAGCGGCATCACGTCGTAGTCGGCCGTATCGAAGCTGTCGGAGTCGAGGTTGATCGGGATCGCGTACGGCCAGTTGCGGTGGAAGATCGCGTTCCCGCCCGTGAACGGCTCGCGGGCCGGCTCTTCGGTGAACGACAGCAGGTCGGTCGTCGAGATCTGCGGGAAGTCGGGGTGGGCGTACTCCGCGTCCGGGCCCTCCATGAACGACCGCATCATGCGGATCGTGTCGTGGACGGGCTCCTCGTTGACCGTCACCGGCCGGTCGCCGATCGGTCCGAAGAGGTTCTCGTGGTCGCCGAAGTACGCGCCGCCGAAGGACGTGATCGTCTCGCTGAACGTACAGCAGGCGAGCCCGACGTAGTTGTCGGCTTGGGTGGTGAACGCGTAGTCGAAGTCGCCGCCGGGGCCGCCGTTCTGCTCCCAGACGTCGGCGGCCATCTCGGCGAACTCCTGCCAGCTCATCGGCTCGGTCGCCCAGTTCTCGCCGTCCGGGTCGTAGCCGGCGTCCTCGACGAGGTCCTTTCGGTAGTGCATCACCGGGTAGTCCGGGAACAGCGGCAGGCCGAACAGGTCGCCGCTCTCCGGGTCGCTCGCGGTGCTCACGGCGCTCTCGAGGTAGCTGTTCTGGACGTAATCGAGCGTCTCCGAGGAGAGCTCGTCGCTCAGGTTCACGAGCTGCCCGCGCGCGACGAACGGGATCGTCCAGCCGGAGTCCATCATGAAGATGTCCGGGCTCGCCCGGCCGGCGTCCAGCGCCGAGGTGAACTCGGACCGACGCGCGCCCGACTCGAAGTCGCCGGGCAGGATCTCCACCTCGATCGACTCGTCAAGCCCCGCGTCGTACAGGCTCTCCGTGACGGTGTCGGAGATCCCCTGCCACTCGCCGTCCATCGTGATCTGGATCGGCCCGTCGCCGCCACCGCCGCCGGAACAGCCGGCGAGCCCGACCGCTGCGCCCGCCGCCCCGGTTGCCTCGATGAACCGCCGTCGTGATACCCCCACACGCCCGCTCTCGTGATCGGATTCTCTATCGACCATTACAGCTGTTGTTACAAAATACACCTATATATAATTATTGATGTCGACAGTCGGTCCCGGTCCGATCGCGAGTACTCCGTCGGTGTCTGAACGGGTCATTCTCGACGGAACGGGTCTCCCCCGGCGAACGATCCTGCTCCCGCTTCGGCGGAACGGCTATGGGCCCCGAGTGTCGAGTGGCGTCCACGCATGGGTACCACCGGAGCGATGGCGAGGCGATTACGTGACGGGACGATCCAGTGGCTCGAACGCGTGTTCTTCGGCGGCGCCGAGCTCTCGGTGCTGTCGACGCCCGCGTTCGTCGCGGTGCTCGTCCTCCAGACGCGCTACCCGGACGCGATCCCGATCGCCGGGCTGCTCGCGATCGGGACCGGCAGCGTCGCCGTCGCGCTGTTCCGGGCCCAAACCGTCGACGTGGGGGCGTGGCCGCGCCGAGGCGAGCTCGCCACGGCCCCGCTCCGCGTCGGCTACTTCAGCGCCCTCTTCGCGCTCTCGACCGCCGGGGTCGGTGCCGGCGCGGTGGCGGCCGGCTCGCTGTGGTTCGCGCTGCTCGGCGGCGTCGTCCAGCCCGTCGGGCTCGCGGCGTTCCCCAGCGTCTACCGCGCCGTCCACGGCGAACCGCTCCAGCACGCCGCGGCCGAGCTATGAGCGGCGACGCGGATCCCCGCGGGCCGTCGCCCCGCGGCTGGCTCCGGACCGCGCTCGACGCGGCCGCCGAGCCTGAACACACGGGAGAGAACCGCTGTCTCCCGTGCATGCTCGTCAACGCGGTCGGCGTCGCGCTCGTCGCCCTCCTCCTCTCTCGCCGCCGTCGGTCGCTCGGCGTCCTCGCCGGCGTCGTCGGCGCGGCGGCGATCTGGCTCCGCGGCTACGCCGTCCCCGGGACGCCCCGCTTCGCGCCGCGTCTCGTCGAGCCGCTGCCGATCGACTTCGGCCCCGACCACCCGGACGGCCTCGGGTCGGGCTCGCTCGCCGCCGCCGGACCTAACTCGCTCGGCGACGAGCGGGGAGACGTGACCGACGCTCGCTCCGACTCCGACGCGCCCGCCGCCACTGATAGCTCCGCGGACGACCCGGACCCCGCCGCCGAGATAGACTCCGACGGCGTCGCCGACGACGACGCGGTCGATCCCGAGACGGTGATGGCCGCCCTCGTCGACGCCGACGCCCTCGTCGAGGACGGCGAGACGCTCGTCCTCGACGGGGAGTTCCGCGACGCGCTGTACGACCGGATGGGCGCGCTCCGCGAGGGCTCCGACGAGGCGCTCGCCGAGCGCGCGGCGGCGATCGCGGGCCCCGAGGTCGACGGACAGGTCCACGACGGGCGGGTCCTCCTCGCGGGGGGACGCGACGCGTGGCTGAGCCGCCCGGTCGCGATCGCCGAGACGGCGGCCGCCGAGACGCTCCGAGACCGCGGCGTCGACGACGCGGTCTCGCGCTCGGCGGCGCGCCCGCTCCGAGCGTTCCTCGACGCGTGCCCAGTCTGTGACGGCCCCGTCCGAGAGACGACGCTGAAGAACTGCTGTGGCGGTCCCGGCGGCGTCAGCGGGAACCCGGAGCGACCGGTCCGCGCCTGCGCCGACTGCGACGCGATCGTCTTCGCCGACCGCTCCTGAAGCGCTTCGGCGTCGTCGGAGGCGGGCCGCCCGCTCCGCTGGGCGACCGCCGCCGACAGCTACAATCCGCTTCAGTCCGACACCCGTGTGTGAGCACCGTTAGCACGGCCGATCTCGCCGTCCGGCTCGCGGTCGCCGCGGTCGCGATCGGCGGGCCGACCGTCCTCCACCTCGGGCTCTGGCGATTCTTGGCGTGGCTGCGAGACGACGCGCTGATCGACCGCCTCGCGGCTCGGGGCGCGGTCGAGGAGCCGCGGCCGCCGGCGGTCGACGTGCTCGCGTCGGCGACCGCCGGCGTCGACGGCCGACGCTGTCCGGCCTGCGGGAGCCCGGTCATCGCGGGCGCGACGCGGTGTCGAGGCTGTCAGCGAGGGGTCGAGCGCGGGGCCGGCCGGAGGGGGGCCGAATCGAGCGGAGCCGATCCGGACGACGGCGCCGTCGGAACGGGGGGCGACGACGGAGACCGCGAGAACTCCGACCGTCGCCTCGACCGCCGTGAGCCACCCGAACAACGGTAGCGGCGACGGGATCTCCACCCGGCTCGACGCGGCTGTGCGAGACATCCGTCTCTGCGGAGCGCGGTCGTCCTCGACGCCGAAAGCGGGGAGAGCCGACGCAGCGAGGTCCGTCGCCGTTACTCGATTCCGGTTCGGTCGTTCGCGGTGTCGGCCTCCGACCGCGTTGCTCCCGGCGCCTCCGTCCCGATGAGTTCGGAGAGTTCTCGAAGGCTCCCTATCTCGGCGGCCGGATCGACGTCGAGGTCGAGCGCGTCGTTGTGGTCGCGCCTGAGGAACACCCCGTCGAGGCCGGCGCTCCCGACCGCACCCCCGCGAGGATGAATCGCCGTCTCGAACTCGTTTCAATCCGCTCACCGGTGTCTTCCACCATTACGGTCACACGTACATATTTTCGGTGTGTGAAGGCTTCTATGACCCGTATGTAGCCGTTTTGACTTCACCGGAACCGTCCGTGTCGCCACGGAGCGACGGGGTGCGTTCCGTACCGGTTCGGAGGCGCTCGTACCCGTCAGAGCGGAGCGGTACATATCTCTCCCGAGACGCGGCCGGCGGCGGCTGGGCGGACCGCGTTCCGATCCGCGGTACGCTTTAGACGCTGCGACCCCCGTACCCCCGCATGAGCCTCCCGTCCGAGGCGGCGTTCGCCAGGCGGTACCGTGCGCTCTCGCCCGCCGAGCGCCGCGAGTTCGTCGCCGCGCTGTGGGCCGCTCGCGGCTGGGCGACCGCCCGCGAGGCGGACGCGCCGAACGTCGTCGTCGCCCGCCGAGACGGGCGGACGCGCCGCGTCGCGGTCGGGACGCCCGTTCCGGACGACGCCGACGCGGTCGTCGGCGACGGGACGCGCCGCGTCCTCTCGGCGTCCCCCCGCTCGCGGGCCGCGGCGGTCGGGGCCGCGAACGTCTCCCCGGCCGACCTCCGCGAGCGGCTGTGCTACGGCCTCGACCGGGACGCGGCGGACCGGCTGTTCCGGCGGCACTTCGGCGTCGGCCTCGCGGCCGCCGGGGCGGCCGACGCCGTGGACCCCGGCGGCGTTCGTCGTCGCGTGACGCGGGCCGGGCGGAGGGTCACCGCGGACACGGTTGTCGCGCTCGGCGCCGTCGCCGTCG
>NZ_JARANT010000064.1 GCF_029889805.1 Halorubrum sp. Boch-26
CCCGACGTGACGCCGCCGACGGCGGCCGGAATCGCCGACCTGAGGATCCCCTGATCGAACGAGACCGCGCCGACGATCACCCCGATCACGACCCAGACGGCGACGTTCGACGGGACGAAGAGCCGCGGATCGTCGGCGAGCGGATCCGGGAGGGCGGTCGTCATGTCTCGAGCGTCTCGGCGCGCGTGATTAAAACAGACGCCTACCGAATCACGAACGCCGGCTCCCCGATCCGCTCGCTTTTGCACTCCGGACACCGCGACGGCTCGTTGATCGGGTCGTCGAAGCCGTCGAAGCCGCAGTCGCGGCATTCGGGCGGCGCGACCAGAAGCTGTTCGTCGGCGCCGTCGTCGGCGACCGACCGCGAAACGTGCTCCAGGTGCTCGTACACGACCGGCGTCGGCAGCGACAGCGACTCACCGAGGTCGCTCGCGGTCGACGGCTCCTCGCGGAGGGTCGCGGCGATCTGTTGGCGCGTCGTCTCCATAGCGGGCGTTCGAGGGCGGGAGATAAAACGGCGACGGCGGAGCTCTTGCACCCGTCGCGTCCGCGCTCACGCTCCCGCACGTCTTCTCACTCCGCGGACCGCGGCGACAGCACTACCAGCGCGACGCTGTCCTCGCGCGCGGTCGGTTCGATCGCCGACTCCCCCTCGAACCGGAGGATCTCTCCGGCCTCGACTCGGCGGGGGTCGCCGTCGAGGGCGACGTCTATCGCGCCCTCCAGCACGTGGAACAGCACGGTCCGGTCCGGGTGCTCGTGTTCGGGCACGCGCTCGCCCGCCTCCAGCGACAGCCGGATACTCTTCGGCTCTCGCCCGGGGAACGCGTCCGCGTGGGGTTCGCCGTCCAACTCAGCGATCCGAACTCGGTCGGCCCGAGCGGCGTCGTCTCCCTCGGATTTCGGCAACTCGGCGACGAACCGAGAGGGTCCCGCCCGCTCTACCGCGTAGCCGTCCGCGTCGAACGCGGACACCTCGGCCGCCATCTCGTGGTACAGCGGTTTCGGGTCGTGGTCGTTGACGATCGTCAGCGTCTCGCCCGGCTCCAACGCCTCGAAGGCGCCGCGGATTCGGCCGTGTCGCTCGCTCGGGGGAAGTTCTCGCACGTCGAGTTCGGTCATACGCTTCGGATCCCGCGCGAGAGCTATGTGCGATGTCACGAACACGTTCGGCCAGCGGCGGCCACGCGATCGCGCTCGCTTTGCGGTCGCGCCGCTCACCTCGGAATCGATCCGGAGGCCGACCGCGCCGCCGCGCTCGAACGCGACGGCGGTCGCCCGGAGCGGTGTCGGTCGGGAGCGTCGCCGAGTCACAGACGGGTCGCGTCGGCAGCGGCGACCGCAACCGTGGCTCGTCACCGCGGGCCCAACTACGGAGAGCACCGCGCCGGTTCCGGATCGTTCAATGTCGACCGCCCGGAGGGATCCCCATGGGCACGTCACTGGAGCCGCGGGAAGAGCAGGTCGCGGAGGTCCTCGACCGGCTGTACGAGGAGTACCCGGACTCGACCATCTCGCTGAACTACTCGAACCGGCTGGAGCTGCTCATCGCCGTGATCCTCTCCGCGCAGTGTACCGACGAGCGCGTGAACGCTGTGTGCGCCGACCTCTTCGAGACGTACGAGACGCCCGAGGAGTACGCGAACGCGCCCCAAGAGGAGATGGCCGAGGCGATCGACTCGATCACCTACTACAACAACAAGGCGAAGTACATCCGCTCGGCGTGCGCGGACATCGCCGAGAAACACGACGGCGAGGTGCCCGACACGATGTCCGAGCTGACCGACCTGGCCGGGGTGGGCCGGAAGACCGCCAACGTCGTCCTCCAGCACGGCCACGACGTCGTCGAGGGGATCGTCGTCGACACCCACGTCCAGCGGCTCACCCGGCGGCTCGGTATCACCGAGGAGGAGCGCCCGGAGGCCATCGAGCGGGACCTCCTCGACGTCGTCCCCGAGAGCGACTGGCAGCAGTTCACGCACCTCATGATCGACCACGGGCGCGCCACCTGCACCGCGATCAACCCGGACTGCGCCGACTGCGTGCTCGCGGACGTCTGCCCCTCGGAGAAGGGCGACGGCGGCGTTGACTTAGCGAGCGGGGAGGCGTGGTGAGCGGGGAGGCGTGGTGAGCGGCGAGGCGTGGTGAGCGGCGAGGCGTGGTGAGCGGCGAGGCGTGGTGAGCGGGGAGAAACGGCGGGATCCGCCGGACCGTGCGATCGGCAGAGGACGGCGTCGCGTTCGGCTCGGCTATATAAAGACCCACCCGATCGGGGGACTCCGTCGATTTCTTCTATCCGAGAGGGAACTCGCTTCCGAGTTTATCCCCATGCCGGTCGTACTCGCAAGTGAGGAGAGACACAATGTCCACAAAAACCACGAACGAGTTCGGCGGGGAAGTCGGCGGGATCACGCTACTGGGGAAGGCGCACTCGCTGTCGGCGCTGTTCATCGTCATGCTCCGGGCGACGATCGGCGGGATGATCCTGTTCGCGGGGCTCGGAAAGGCGACCGGCGAGGCGTTCGACGCGAGCGGCTACCTCGTTCACGGCGTGGACGCGGCGAGTCCGGTCAGCGGACTGTACGCCGCGATGGGCTCGACGCCGTGGTTCGTCGAGTTCGCGAACGTCTTCGTGCCCGCGACGCAGCTGCTCATCGGGACGGCGCTCATCCTGGGCGCGTTCGTCCGGCTGGCCGCGCTCGGCGGCGCGATGCAGATGGCGCTGTTCTACCTCGGCGGGTGGAGCGGCGACGCGCTCGCGCTGTTCGACTCGACGCTGGTGTACGCGGTCGTGTTCCTCACGGTCGCGGCGTTCGGCGCGGGTCGGGTCCTCGGACTGGACGCCTACATCGAGAAGCTGGAGGTCGGCGGCGAGGCGCTGACCGAGAGGGTCCCGGCGCTGCGCTACGTCCTCGGCTGAACAGAGGCGACGCGGAGCGTATCGGGTGCGCAACGGCCCGCTGCCGGCTCGTTTTCGAGCGTCGACACCGCGTCCAGCGGACGCCGACCGCGTAATAGGTAGGACCTTACCTCGAGGGGCAGACGGTACGACGGAATGGCCCGTACTGACTCTCCTCGGACCGATCGGGACGCGGACATCGGTGACGTGCTGACCGAACTGGACGAACTCGAGGAGCTCGTCGACCGAGAGGAGGAGTTACGACAGGTTCACGAGACCATGCGAACCGCGCGGAAGGTCCGTCCCAAAGGCGTCATCGGCCGGTTTCAGACGCAGTTCGGTTCCCGTGACGCCGGCGAAGCGCTGGTGGGAAGTTTCGTCTTCGGGATGCCGATGGTCGTCGAGGACGGCGCGCTCGAGATCGGTCGCTTCATCGCCGAGCGTCCGCCGGCGCTCGTCTTCACGCTCCTGTTCGGCGTGGCAGTCGTCTTCGGAATACTGCGCGCCGGCGAATTCGAACGCGTCGTCGAAGACCGAATCTTCGGGGTCGTCCCCCTCCGCCCCGTCGCGATAGTCACCATCGCGGGGGGGTTGGCCGTCGCGCTGATGACCGGGTGGGGCCGGGTCTCATGGAGCGAGCCACTGGTCGCGGGCGGACAGACGCTCCTGATCGCCATCGTGATGAGCGTCGGTGCCTCTGTCGGTGACATCCTGCCCGAGAACTAACGGATCCCGTCGGCGAGACCCGTCGCGCGTGAAGTCGCGGCGGACGGTGCCGAACGCGGCGTTGGCCCACCCTCGATACGGTGTCGTCGGACCCGAGCACCCGCCGTGGTCGGCGCGCCGGTCCGGCCTGTGAGCGTGCCCGCGGTGCGGACTCACGGCACGGTCCGTGTCTGACGACGACACCGGCGCGTCGTTTCGGGTTCCAATTCATATAAGAACGCGGGGGCGGAACGGAGGGGTAATGGATCTCGGTTCGCGGGACGCGTTCGCCCGGATGGGAACGCTCGGCATCGAGGAGGAGTTCTACATCGTGGATGCCGACGGTCGCCCGACGTCCGGAACCGACGACCTCGTCTACGGTCGGGACCCGCCGAGCGCGGTGCCCGAGGGGTTCGATCACGAGCTGTTCCAGTGCACCATCGAGGCGCAGACGGAGCTGATCGAGGACCCCGCCGACGCCGAGGACGCCCTCGCGACGGTGCGAGAAGCGCTCGTCGAACACGCCGCCGCTGACGGCTACCGGATCGCCGCCGCGGGGCTCCACCCGGCGGCGAAGTGGCGCGAGCTGGACCACGTCGAGAAGCCGCGGTATAAATCGCAGCTCGACCGAATTCAGTATCCGCAACACCGCAACGTCACGGCCGGCCTCCACGTCCACGTCGGCGTCGACGACGCGGACAAGGCCGTGTGGATCGCCAATCGGCTCCGGTGGCACTGCCCGGTCCTGCTCGCCTTGTCCGCGAACTCCCCGTTCTGGAACGGCTTCGACACCGGGCTCGCGTCGGCCCGCGCGAAGGTCTTCGAGAACCTCCCGAACACGGGGATCCCCTCCGCGTTCGACGACTTCGACGCCTTCCAGCGCTACGAGCGCCGGATGGTCGAACAGGGCTCCATCGCCGACCGCGGCGAGCTCTGGTTCGACGTCCGCCCGCACACCGGCCACGGCACGGTCGAGGTGCGCGCGCCCGACGCCCAGCGCGACCCCGCGGTCACCCTCGCCTTCGTCGAGTACGTCCACGCGCTCGTTGCCGACTACGCGGCGCGCTACGAAGACGGCGAGTCCGCGCCGCCGCTCCGCCGCGAACTGCTGGACGAGAACAAGTGGCGCGCGATCCGGCACGGCCACGACGCGTCGTTCGTCGCCCGGAGCGGCGAGGAGACGCTCTCGCTCGGCGAGGTCGTCGACCGCGAGTGCGACCGGCTCGGGATCGACGGAATCCGCGCGGTGTACGACGCCGAGAGCGGCTCCGAGCGTCAGCGGCGGCTCCGCGAGGAGTCCGGGCTCGACGCGCTGTGTGCAGATCTGATCCTAGCGCCGTAGCGGGCAGGAGCGAGGACGGCCGACCGGCCGGACCCGCCCGAAGCGCCGCCTCCGGATCGCGGCCCGAGTTCCGTCGGAACAGAAGCGACGAGAAACGCTTTTGGGCGCGCGGACCTCAGACTCGGACATGACGAGCGACGAGTTCGACGACGACCCCGTGGCCGATTCCGACGACGGCGTCGCCCTCGGAGCGGCGGAGGGAGGAGACGAGTCGCCGACCGAGCGGACCCGCGAGGAGCTCCGCAAGACGAAAGCGCGGCTCGGCGAGGGCGCCGACAAGGCGGTCAAGGGGTTCGACGACAACGTCGTCGACCTGCTGGCGTGGCTCCTCGACACCGAGACTCGCGCCCGGATCTACGTCTACCTGCGCGACAACCCGAACAGCACGAGCGACGAGGTCGCCGACGGCACCGGGCTCTACCCGAGCACGGTCCGCGAGGCGCTCGCGGAGCTCCACGACGAGGAGACGGTCGAGCGCGACAAGCGCGAGGCGAGCGGCGCCGGCAACAACCCCTACGAGTACGAGGCGATCGCGCCGAGCGAGCTGGTCCGAGGCGTCGTCGGCGACGTCCAGCGCGAGCTGAACGCCGTCTTCAACCTCGACCGCCGGCTCGGCGGCGAGTCCCCCGCCGGCGACGCGGAGCCGGTTCAGATCTCCGTCGGCGACGCCGAGAGCGAGGACGCCGAGAGCGGGGACGGCGATGGGACCGACGAGAGCGATACCGAGGACCGATAGCGCCGACCCGGCGCACGACGGGCGCGGCCGGCTCTCGGCGTCAGCGGGTCCGGCGGGCGGGCGGTTCCGGCTTCGGGACAATTTAAGTTCCGCCCGCGCAACCGATGGACATGAACGTCGCGCTTGGTGGCACGTTCGACCCCGTTCACGACGGCCACCGGAAGCTGTTCGAACGGGCGTTCGAGTTGGGGGACGTCACCGTCGGCCTCACGTCCGACGAGCTCGCGCCGGAGACCCGACACGTCGAGCGCTACGTCCGCCCGTACGACCGTCGCAAGCGCGATCTGGAGGTCGAGCTGGAGCCACGGGCCGAGGAGCACGACCGCGAGTTCGCGGTCCGCGAGCTCACCGAACCGACCGGCATCGCCGTCGAGCCCGAGTTCGACGCCCTCATCGTTTCACCCGAGACGAAGGCGGGCGGCGAACGGATCAACGATATTCGCCGCGAGCACGGCCACGATCCCCTCGATCTGGTCGTCGTCGGCCACGTGACGGCCGAGGACGGCGAGCGCATCTCGTCGACGCGAATCGTCGCGGGCGAGATCGACGAGCACGGAAACCTCACGCCCGGCCGCGAAGGTCGCGGCGCGACTCGCCCGGAATGACGGCGGACGACGACCCCGGGCGCCTCGTCCGCGTCGCCCTCGGAGAGACGGGGTTCGAGCGCGCGGCCGTCTGGAGCGCGGTCGGCTTCGCTGTCTCGTACGTCGCCTTCGACGCGGCCGCGCTCGTCGGGGCGATCGCGGGGGTGACTCCCGCCGCCTCCGCGGGATCGATCCCGCCCTCCGGCGTCGGCGCGCCGGTCGCCGCGGTCCTCGCGGTGCTAACCGCCGTCGGCACGGTCGCGTTCGCCGCGGTCGGCGCCGGCGCGCTCCCCGCGGTCCTGCTCGCGTACGGTCCCCTCGCGGCCGCGCTCCTGCGGGCGATCGGGCCGACACCGTACGCGATCGACCTCACCGGGCCGCGCTCCTTCGCGGTCACGGTCGCCGAACCGCTCGGGGTCGCCCTCGCGGCCGCGGTCGCGGTCGGACTCGCAGGCTACGCGATCGGTGGGGTCGTGGGCGACGGCGACGGGGGGGAAAGCGAGCCCGCCGCTGCCGCCTCGACCGCGGATGGAACCGCGGATCCGAGCGACTAACGCGAACCGCGGATGCGAGCGGCCGATTCAGACCGTCACTCCCCGTCGAGCGTGCCGTTGAGCACCTTCGCCGCGACGAGGATCGGGTCCCACACAGGGCTGAAGGGCGGCGCGTACGCCAGGTCGAGCCGCTCGACCTCCGGGACGGTCATGTCCGCCTCCAGCGCGGTCGCGAGCGTGTCGATCCGGATCGCGGCGCGGTCTGGCCCGACGACGGTCCCTCCGATCAGGCGCCCGGAGTCGCGGTCGGCGACGAGCGTCACGTCGGTCGGCGCCGCGCCCGGGTAGTAGCCAGATCGGGAGCCGGCGGTCACCGTCTCGCTGACCGGGTCGAAGCCGGCATCGCGGGCCGCCTCGTCCTCGACGAGACCGACGCGGCCGGCCTCCATCTCGAACGCCTTCACGGCCGCGGTGCCCGCGATGTCGCCCACGGGGGAGGGGTCGCCCGCGACGGTGGCGCCGATCGCCCGCCCGGCGCGGTTCGCGGTGAGACCGAGCGGCATCCACGCCGGCTCGCCGGTCACGGCGTGTCTCGCGGTCGCGCAGTCGCCGGCGGCGTACACGTCCGGAAGGTTCGTCCGGCCGTGGTCGTCGGTCGCGATCGCGCCGCCCTCGCCGAGCTCGACGCCGGTCCCGTCGAGGAGCTCCGTGTTCGGACGGATTCCGACGCCGACGATCGCCATGTCGACGGGGAGCGTCTCGGAGCCGTCCGCGCCGCCGAAGGCGATCCCCCTCAGCCGACCGTCGCCGACCAGCTCCTCGACGGGAGCGTTCGTGTGGACCGTCACGCCATTCGCCTCCAACTCGGTCGCGACGCGCTCGCCGACCGCCTCGCCGAAGTCCGAGAGGAGGTGCGCGGAGCGGTGGAACAGGTGGACGTCGAGCCCGCGCCCGACGAGCGCCTCGGCCATCTCGACGCCGACGTAGCCGCCGCCGACGATCGCCGCCGTCTCGGGGGCCGGCATGGCGGCGTTGCGATCGACGCGCTCGCGGTCGACCGCGCTCACGTCGGCGCGGTTCGGGTCGTACGCGTCGGGCTCGGCGATGTACGCGTCGATCGCGGCCGCGGCGTCCATATCGTGGAGAGTGAACGCGCCGTCGAGCCCGCGCACGTCGAACCGACCGGTCGTCGCGCGCCCGCCGGTCGCGACGAGGAGGTCGTCGTACGGCTGCGCGAACGAGTCGCCGTCGGCGGTCTCGACGGTGACGGTTGTTCCGTCCGGGTCGACCGCGACGACCTCGTGGCCGCGCCGGAGGTCGATCCCGCGCTCGTCGACCTCGCTCGGAGACAGCGAGAGGAGGTTCGACATGCGCTCGACGCGTCCCTCGATGAAGTACGGCATCCCGCAGTAGGCGTACGAGATCCATCGCCCCCTCTCGAAGACGACGACCTCGCGGTCGGGGGCCTCGCGACGGAATTTGCTGGCCGCGCTCAGTCCGGCGGCGTCGGCGCCGACCACGACGAACGGATCGCTCATGAACGCGACGACGGCGGGGTCGTATAAAAAGGCACGTCGCCGGTGCGGGGCGGACGCCCGGCCCGGAGTCGCTGTTTATCTACCGTCGGCGGCGTCCGAGTCGGCCAGCCGCGACAGCGTCTCGCGGGCGTTCTCGACGGCCGCCTCCTGCTTCGCCGGGTACGCCTCCACCTTCGCGCGGACGGTGATTCCGGGGCCGAGACGGACCTCGCCGCGGAACGCGGCCTGCTTGTCGACGCGGAGGAACAGCGCGCAGTTGTCGTCGACCCGCTGGTCGAGCTCGTCGATCACGCGGTCGACGTCGTCGAGGTCGGCGAGGGCGTCGAGCACGTGGCGCATCCCGTCGGCGTTCTCGATCCGCGCGGAGAGGACGACGATCCGGTCGCCGTGGTGTCCGACGTTCTCGACGCGGTCGATCTCGGCGTCCTCGGGCAGGAATCTGCGGAGGGCGTCTTCGACCCGCTTCTCGTCTTCGGTGGCGTACGAGAACGCCCGAAGGTCGACGTAGTGGAAGGGGACTTTGGCCATGCGGGTCGGGAAAAGGGTCGGTTACTCCTCGCTCTCGACGGCGTCGAGCGCGTCCTCGGGGACGCCCGTCTCCTGGCCGTCCTCGAAGCTGACCGTGTAGGTCGCGTCGCCGAACATCGTCTCCATCACCTGCGTGATCGTGCCCGCCTCGCCGTCGTACTCGCTGTGCTTGTCGTGGAGCACGACCTCGTCTTCCTTCTCGAAGCTCATGGCGTTTCGTTCCGGTGGGACGCTTAAAAGCGCGCGGATCCGGAGCGCTGGACCGCCCCCGGGTCGGGGCGACGGACCGCCCCCGGATCGGGGCGACGGATTGCTCTCGGGTCGGGGCGACGGACCGGATCCGCGCGTCGCACCGCCGACGGTCACGCGGCCGCGAGCAGCACGGCCGCGATCGACACCGTCAGGACGACGCCGACCGCGATCGAGACGATCACGCTGTCGATCGCGAACGCGATCGCGACGCCGGCGGCGACGGCGAGAAAGCCGAGGACGGCCCCCGGCAGTCCGCCCCGCTCAACGAGGCCGGCGATCGCGTTCGCGACGCGCTGCCGAGTCGGGGGGTCCGGCGGCCGCTCCGGCGGCTTCGTGAACGTCTCGTCGACGGCGACCTCGTCGGGGGCGGTGTCCGGCGGCGGATCGAGCCTGACATCGACGTACCGAGCGTTCGAACCGTAGCCGGTGACGACCTTCAGCTTCCCCGTGATCGGCGCGTCGACATCGTCGGCGGTGACGTGAACCCGTCTGGTCGACTCGTCGTCGACGAAGTGGTTCGTCTCGGCGATCGAGAGGGCCCGATCGAGTTCGTCGTCGAAGTGCAGGTGGACGTGCGTCGACCGACCGCGGTTCTCGAGGGCGATCGAGAAGGGACCGGTCGCCTCGAACCGGTCCGGAGCCCGGATCGAGTGAACGGCGTCCCCGTTCAGTTCGACGGAGAGTGTCGGCACATGCGGGTCGACGAACTCACACTAAAAAAAGATGCAGTACGATTCGGATTACGCCGTCGCCTCCTCCCGCATGTCCGGCGGGAGTAGGTTCGGGATCCCGTCCTCGATGGGGTACGTCTCTCCGCACTCGGCGCAGGTGAGCGTGCCGGCGAGGATCTCCTCCTCGTCCCGGTCGTCGACGTCGAGTTCGAGGTCGGCCTTGTCGAGCGGGCAGCAGACGACGTCCATCAGGGACTCTTTCATGCCTCGCAGTTCGCGCGCGCCGGTAAAAAAGCGTGCGGGTCCGGTACGTCGAAGCGATCGCGGCCGGCGTCTCACCATGAGGGCCCGACCGCCGATGGCAACGACTTTGCCGGTCCGTCACGCCCGGCGAGACATGGGGATCCCGTCGGAACGGATCGAGCGCCTGTCGACGCTCGCCCGCGAGGCGGTCGTCGACGGCGAGTACGACCGCTCTCGGGAGTACGTCGCGCTCGCGCGCCGGATCGCGGAGCGGAACCGCTGCGGCCTCCCGCCCGAGTTCTCACGGCGGACCTGCGACGACTGCGACGTGTACCTCCGACCGGGAAAGACGAGTCGCGTCCGGCTCAGACCGGGGCGCGTCGTCGTGCGCTGCCGCGAGTGCGGGTCGACCGCGCGATACCCGTTCGACTGACTCGGGGCCACAACGCTTTATCAGTCGCCGACGAGAGGGGGTCGGTATGGACTACCGACGGCTCGGCAACACGGGACTCAGCGTCTCGGAGCTCTGCTTCGGGACGTGGCGGTTCGGGCGGGAGACGAACGGCGTCGTCGAGACGGGCCGCGAGGAGGCCCCCGAGCTGCTCGACGCGGCCGCGGACCACGGGATCAACTTCATCGACACCGCCAACGTGTACGGCAGCCCGAACGGGACGAGCGAGGAGTACGTCGGCGAGTGGCTCGCGGAGCGCGACCGCGAGGACTACGTGGTCGCCTCGAAGGTGTACTTCCCGTTCGACGGGCGCGGCGAGCCCGGCCCCAACGACTCCGGGCTCGGGCGCAAGCACGTTCGCGCGCAGGTCGAGGGGACCCTCGACCGGCTCGACACCGACTACCTCGACATCTACTACATCCATCGCTGGGACGAGGAGACCCCCATCGAGGAGACGATGCGCGTCCTCGACGAGCTCGTCTCGGAGGGGAAAGTGCACTACCTCGGCGCGTCGACGATGGCGGCGTGGCAGCTGACGAAGGCGCTGTGGACCGCCGACGCCAACGACTACGCCCGGTTCGACGTGGTCCAGCCGCTCCACCACGCGGGCTACTACGAGGACGTGAGCGAGTACCTCGACGTCTGCATCGACCAAGATCTCGCCGCCTGTCCGTACTCACCGCTCGCGGGCGGGTTCCTCACCGGGAAGTACGAGCGCGCCGACCCGGACGACCCCGAGAAGGTGATCGCGCCGGACGGCTCGCGGGCGAGCTTCGACGACCGGTTCGAGCGCTTCTACCTCTCCGAGCGCGGCTGGAGAGTGCTCGACGCGGTGCGGGAAGTCGCCGACGAGCTCGACGCGACGCCCGCACAGGTCGCGCTCGCGTGGCTCACCGCGTGGGACGAGTTCACCTGCGTCCCTATCGTCGGCGCGCGGACGACCGACCAGCTGGCCGAGAACGTCGCCGCGACCGACCGAGAGCTCTCGGACGAGCAGTGGGACCGGATCATGGACGCGCGGTACGCCCCGGACGGGACGCTCTGGGGGCACTAAGCGGGCGGGTGCGGTGCGGGTGCGACGGGCACCGCGCGCCGCGAACGCCCCGCGCTACTCCTCGAAGTCGGGTAGATCGTCGGGCGCCTCGAAGTCGGCCTCCCAGTCGATGTACTCCTCCTTGAGCGTCTCGCAGACGATCTGGCCGAGCTCCGTGAGCCCCGCGTTGATCGCGGAGACGGTCCCCCACGAGTCGAGGTCGGGGTGGAGGTCGCGCACCTTCCAGTCTTCCGGCAGCCCGGGCGCGTGGTAGCCGACGCGGTCGGCGAAGTCGTCCCAGAAGAAGTCGAACCGGGAGACGAGCCCGAGGTCGACGGCGATCTCCCAGTCGGCCTCGTCCATGTCGCTTCCGGCGGTCCACTCCGCGAACGCCTCCTCCCACGCTCCCTCCCGGAGGAGCGCCTCCAAGTCGTCGCGGCGGTACTCGCCGCCGGCGACCTCCGCGTCCTCGTACTCGTTGGGGTCCACGGCGGCGAGCTCGGGCGGCTCTGGCGGGTCGACGTCGAGGGTCATACCCCTCACTCCGCGCCGCCGCCCCAAAACGGTACGGGGGTCGGCCGGCGGTGCGGTGGCGGCGCGGTCGGCGCGGTCGGCGCGATCGGCACGATCGGCGCGGTCGGCGCGATCGGCGCGGTGCGGCGCGGTCGGCGCGGTGCGGCGCGGCGCGGCGCGGTGCGGCGCAGTGCGGTCGGCCCGAGCGAAGCGCGCGCCGCCGCGACTCCCGGCGCCGATCCGGTCCTTTTACCGCGATCCCGGACCGACCTGAGCGTATGGACTTCCGCGACGTCTCGCGCCGGGCGGGGATCGCCGCCGCCGTCGCCACCGTACTCGTGCTCGGGGCCCCGTACGCGCTCATCTCGGGGCCGGAGTACGCGTCACAGCTCGCCGACTACTACGCGTCCGGGGTCGTCGGCGCCGCCGGGATCGCGCTGTTCGCGCTGTTGAGCGCGGTCGTCGTCGCCTCGATCGAGCGGGGGAACCTCGACCCGGGGACGCTCGCCGGCGTCGCGGTCGTACTCGGGGTCGCGACCACGCTGAGCGCGGCGAGCTGGGCAACGGCGATCGATCCGAGCCCCGTGTTCCGCGACCACCTCTGGCTGGTGTGGCACGCGCGCGTCGTCGTCGCGCTGTCCGTCCCCGTGCCGCTCTCCGCCGCGGTGTACGCTCGGGCGCTGTTGTCGTAAGGAGGGAGCCGACGAACGAAAGGCCCTTATGCCGGACCCGAGTATCGTCAGACGGACTAGGTCGGGCGGTTAGGCCCCGCTCGTCACCCGTGAGGTAGTCTTTAGCGGGGACCGAACAGCGGGCGCGTCCGGTCTGACCGGCGCGGGCCCCGAGAGCCAACGTGGAAGCCTCGTCCGCCGGGGACAGCGGTCCGTGGCACCCGCTCGCAGGAGCGGTCCGTCGCGGTTCGTCGGCGACACCGGGTCAGGCGCGGAAGCGAGCAGCCCATCGCCGGACGCCCGTCGCTCGTCGGGGCGCGGGGTGGAGAAGGCAACCGGGATACCCCGTGCCGGAACGCCGGGCCACCCCGCCTGTCCGCCATTCATACGCGTTTTAAATCGGTGAGCGCGAGCTATACTCGATTGGCGACGGGGGCGCTCATATATAAATAATTGACAGCGGATCACCAGTGAAGACTTCCAAAGCCCCAGCCGCGACGACTCGCGCGGCTCGGTGCGCTCCTCGACCGCTCACTCCGTTCGCGGTCTGCGGTGCTTCCGTCGCCGTGCTTCGTCCTCGCGACTGCCCCTTTGAGTCCCGCCCTACCGCACAGCACCGCACCTCACGCCTCCCCAGCCTCGCGGTTCGCGCTCTCCGAGCGCTCACCGCGTCCCTCGCGCCGTCATCGCCGGCGGCGGAGCCGCCGGCTGCCAGAGGGACCTTCGGTCCCTCGCGGCTCGCGGCCTGGGGGGCCGCTCGCCGGGACGCGCCGGATCGGTTGGTGCGGTCTTCAGTCGTCCGCATTTATAAGCGCTACTCCGCCTCACCGCTGTCTTTCCACGCGGAGAAGCCGCCCTCGACGAGCGTCTCGGACTGCCGGTCGATGTACTCGCGTTGGGTGTCGTGGACCGCGGTCTCGAAGTCGTCGCCGGCGTCGAGGCGCGCGCGGACCCGGTCCTGCTTCCAGCTCGCGGGCGTCGTCCGGTTGGCGACGCGCCACCGGAGCGGCGCGAGCCACGAGGCCGCCTCCGCCTCGGGACAGCCGGCGGTCCGGAGCCCGGCCTCGGCGTGGTCGAGGAGGTCCGCGTACACGGCGTCGGTGTCGGTGGTGGTCTCGCCGTTGTGGCCGATCCACTCGATCTCGGCGTCGATCCCGTCGGCGACGGCGCCGTAGAAGTTCTCTCGGGCGGTCTCCCAGTCGAGCCGAATGACCGGGTGTTCGCGCTGCGGGAGCGCCTCCATCAGCCCGGCGAACGCCGCCTGAAAGGCGATCGAGTCGCGGACCGTGGGCTGGGCCGCGATGGGGCGGAACTCGATCCGGGCGTTCGCGCTCGACCGGCTCGCCCCCTCGAAGACCGGGCGGACCCACCGCCAGTAGCTGCCGTGTTTCGTCCGGAACGTCGCGAACGCGTCGTCGAAGCGGTCGGTCCCCTCGGGCTCCGGCATCGGGATGAGCGTCTCGTCGGCGACGATCCGGTCGATCGCGGTCTCGACGTCGTGGACGTCGCGCGGGAACCGCACCTTGTCGTCGTCGGTCAGCCCGTTGAGCACCGACTCGAACACGTGGATCCGGTTCTCCGTGGCCCCCTCGGCGAGGACGCGCTCGCCGTCCCAGCCGTCGTCGTACAGCTCCGGCGGGAAAAAGGGGGAGTTGGCGCCGAGCGCGAGCAGCGGGCCCGCGATGCGGAGCGCGTACCGGAAGTGCTGCGGGAGCGTTCGGGCCTGCGCGACCTGGTAGTGCGGCTGTATCGAGGTGATGAGGCTCTCCGGCATCACGGTGTCCGCCGCGAGCGACACCCCCGGCGCCTCGATGACCGTCCCGCGCCGTTCGTCCGCGCCGCCGTTCGCCATCGCGTGGTAGCGGACCGCGTCGCTCATGTTGACCGCGACGGTGACGCCGTCGACGGCGACGCTGTCCGTGAGGTAGCCGCGGGCCGTCTCGCCGGTCGGGGGGATGGTCCAGAGCCCGTCGGAGACGAGCCGCATCCCCTCGACGCCGGCGGTGTTCTCCGCGGCCTCCAGCCGCGCCCGCACCTCCTCGAGCTGCGCCCGGAGCCCGTGGTCGGAGAGCGGCTGCGGGCTCGTGGACATCTCGGCGTTGTGGAGGCCGAGCTCCTTCTCGAAGCCCATCAGCCCCAAGAGGCGTCGCGGAACGCGCATCAGGGCGTACTCGCCCGCCCGCGACTCCTCGCTCCAGCGCCCGTCGGCGACCGCGTAGAACTCGTACTCGAAGCCGACGATCGACTGCTGATTATCGAAGGAGCCGTCGCGGAGCTCCTGTTTGACGATCTCCGCCTCTTCTCGGGCACGCGCAGCAAACTCGTCGGGGTCGACAGCGAGCGCCTCGCGGACGCCGTCTGCGAGGGCGGACTCCGTGCTCATGCGACGGTCGACGTGTCGGCCTCGTAAAAAGGGCTGCGGCTGATCGGCGCGCTTTTGTCCGGCGATCGCCGACCCCGAACATGGAGTTCGCCACGTTCGCCGCGCGGGCCGACCGGCTCGCGGCCGAGCCCGGCGACATCGGGACGACGCTCGCGGTCGCCGACTTGCTCGACGACGCCGACGACCTCGCGACGGTCACCCGCTTTCTGCTCGGACGCGTCTTCCCGGCGCACGACACCCGGACGCTCGATATCGGCCCGGCGCTGTGCCGAGAGGCCATCGCCCGCGCCGCGGGCCCGAACGTGACCGCCGCCGACGTCGAGGACCGGCTCGCGTCGGCGGGCGAGATCGGCGCGGTCGCCGCCGGCTTCGACTTCGGCGGCCAGCGCGGGCTCGCCGCCTTCGGCCGGGGGCGCGACGCGCTCACCGTCGCCGAGCTGGACGCGGCGCTGCGGGAGCTGGCGGCCGCCTCTGGCGACGGCAGCGAGTCGCGCAAGCTCGACACGCTGTTCGGCCTGTTCAACCGGTGTGACCCCGCCGAGGCGAAGTTCCTCGCGCGACTGGTGCTCGGTGAGATGCGGATCGGCGTCGGCGAGGGGACCGTCCGCGACGCGGTCGCCGAGGCGTTCCTCGCGGCGCCAGCGCTCGACGGCGACGACGGGGATCCGCCCCCGGAGTCGGCCGAGAGCGGCGACGAGGAGCCCGCACTCCGCGCCGGCGACGAGGCGGTCGCGGCGGTCGAGCGCGCGCTGCAGGTGACGAACGACTACGGGCGCGTCGCGACGCTCGCGCGCGACGAGGGGCTCGCCGGCCACCGCGCGGAGGGGCTCGGAG
>NZ_JARANT010000065.1 GCF_029889805.1 Halorubrum sp. Boch-26
CCTCGACCGTTACCTGCTAACGAGTCGGCGCCGGCGGAATCCGCGGCCGCCGGCGCGAGTGGCGTGTTGAACGCGGAATTACGACGTCGACGGCGACATCTGGATGTTGAGGCTCTTCTGGACGAGCTGGGTGAACGCCATCGAGCACAGGAAGTACCAGAGGATCCACATCTGGATCGGACCGACGATCCCCGTGTCCCACGTGACGGTGCCGGCGAGCGGCACCACGAGCTCTTGGGCCGCGATTTCCGGGTACGCGGAGGTGGAGCCGCGGTAGCCGATGACCCAGAACATCCACAGGAACGCGGGAATGGTGAGGAACATGATCCACACCATCGGGCGGAACTGCTCTTTAAACATTCCGAGCTGGTCGCCCATCGCGTCCATCTGCTCCTCCTGGATGGCGTCTAACGCCTCGTCGTCGTCGCGGTCCTTCGCGTCTTTACGACGCTCTTGGATGTCCTGCATCCGTTCCTGGTACTGGCTCATCTTCTCCATGTCCATCAGTCCCGCGCGCAGGAGCGTGGAGTACATCCCGGTCCCGAGCGCGATCACCATGATGACGACGTAGAAGGGGACGACGTTCAGCAGGGGTCCGAGAACGACGTCGATCGCTCCCGCGATCGTGTCGCGGACGGGACCGACGGCGTACCCGACGAAGGCGCCGAGGGTCGCGACGCCGGCGAGCTTGTCCCACTTCGACCACGACGTCGTCTCCGGGGTCTCGACGTCGCCGTCGGCGCTCCCGTCGTCCTCGCTCATGCCCGCCTCGATCTCGTCGGGGTCGGCCAGCGCGAAGCCGGTCTCTCCGTCGACGAGGATCTCCTTCTCGATGAGGCGCCCCCACTGGCCGCTGGTGATCTCGTCGCGGACGTCGACCCACCGGACCTCGCCGTCGGTGGCGCGGTCGAGGACGACCTCCAAGGCGTCCCGCATCTCGCCGTCCTCGCTGACGAGCGAGCGGACTCTCCGTTCGACCTTGCTCATTATCGGCCGGTTAGCGGCCGACGGTTAAGAACCTTGTAGGATCGGCGCGCGCGGCCGCCGAGGGAGCGCGCCGCCACGCGGGTCGATTCCGCGACGGCTTGTCGCCCAGCGGGTCGGTTCCGCGGCTTCGCGCCGCGATCGTCCGTTACGCCTCGACGACGTCACGGATCCGCTCGAAGACCTCGTCCGGGGTCGCCTCGCCGTCGACCTCGACGAGGACGCCCTCGTCGCGGAAGTGGTCGATCACGGGCTCGGTGTTGTCGTAGAAGACTTGGAGCCGATCGCGCGCGGTCTCCTCGGTGTCGTCGTCGCGCTGGATCAGTTCGCCGCCGCACTCGTCGCAGACGCCCGCCTCTTCGGGCGGCTGGAAGTCGACGTGGTAGTTCGCGCCGCAGTCGTCGCACACCCGCCGACCGGTGAGTCGGTCGACGAGCACCTCTTCGTCGACGTCGAGGTAGATCACGGCGTCGAGGTCGGTGATCTCCGAGAGGTACTCGGCCTGGTCGAGGTTGCGCGGATAGCCGTCGAGCACGAAGCCGTCGGCGTCGTCGAGCGCGGCCTGCACGATCTCGTTGACGACCGGGTCGGGGACGAGATCGCCCGCCTCCATGAACGAGCGCGGCGTCCCGTACTCCGTCTCCATGTCCTTGTTCGCGCGGAGCGCGTCGCCGGTCGTGACGTGCTCGACGCCGTACTCGTCGGCGAGCTTCGTGCTCTGTGTCCCCTTTCCGGCGCCGGGCGCCCCCAACAGAAGGATTCGATGGCTCATACCGGAGCGCTCGCCCGCCGCACGTAAAGGCTTGAAGATCCCGGCGAGTGAGGGGTTCAGTTCGATCGACTGGCGCGGAGACGGCGCTACGTCTCGTCTTCGCCGCTTTCGTCGCCTTGGCCGCTTTCGTCGCCTCGGCCGCTCTCGTTGTCCTCACCGTCTCCGTCGCCCTCGTTCAGCCGGAGCCCCATCTCCAGCTCGAAGCTCTCGGCGTCGGAGGTCTCGAAGCCGATCTTCTTGTACAGCGAGACGGCCGCGCGGTTCCACCGCTCGACGGTGAGCCACACCTTCTCGACCCCCTCGGCCTGTCCGTGGCCGAGCAGGCCGCGGATGAGGTGGGTGCCGATCCCGGCGCGCTGATACTCCTGGTGGACGAAGATCGCCAGTTCGTAGGCGTCGCCGTCGGGTACCAGCGTCGCGTGGCCCGCGACCTCGTCGCCGCACCACGCGATCACGTTGTGGCAGTCGCCGGCGAGGATCGCGTCTAACCACTCGCGGATGCGCTCCTCCCCGCCGGGAGGGATCCCCTGCGCGCGGTCGGCCGGGTCGAAGGCGTCGTACATCGCGACGAGCGACTCGTAGGCCGTCTCGTTGCCGTCGTACGGCCGGATCTCGACGGTCCGATCCTCCCGGTCGGTGAACTCGGTGGGAGGGGCGGGGAAGTCGCCGGCGGCCGCGTCCGGGTAGCGTCGGTCGCTCATCTGACCAGCGTGACCGACGTCTTGGCGTTCAACAGGACGAACTCGGCGATCGGCCCGATCGTGATCTTCCCCATCGGGCTCGTGTGCCCGCCGCCGAGGACGATCTCCTCGAACGCCTCCCGTTCGGCGATCTCTATCAGTCGGCTTCCGGGGTCGCCCTCGACGCGCCTGACGTCGGCGTCGATCCCCGCGTCGTCGATCGCGTCTCGGGCACGCTGCATCACGTCCTCCGGAGCGACCGACGAGTCCTCGTTTTCGACCACCGCGACCGTCAGGTCGTCGTCCGCGACCGCCGCCCGATCGACGGTTCGGTCGAGAGCGCGTAACGAGTCGTCGCTGCCGCCGATCCCGCAGAGCACCTTCATACGGTCCATGTCCGTACGGCGGTACAAAAGTGGATCTCCGCGGGCGGGCCGGCATCGAGCGGCCGACCTCGCCGCTCCCAGCGACAACCCTTTTGCTCGGGCGTCAGGTTGGTACCGATATGAACGACCAGCCCGGTCCCGCGTCGGACGAGACCGACGCGGGGTCGGACCCCGACCGCGAGCCGCCGACCGACGACGAGGGGGCTCCGGGGTCTCCCGACGAGCCGTCAGCTCCGAGCGACGGCGTCTCGGACAGCGACGACGACGGAACCGGCGACAACAACGTAACCGGCGACGACGTCAACACGGCCGACGCGACCGGCGCCGCCGATGTCCCGCCGGAGGTCCGCAAGTACGAGCGGTTCAAGAAGATGGACGGCGCGCGCTACGAGCGCGTCAACGAGTTCCTCCGCGATCGGACGTACATCACGGCCCGCGAGTGGGCGATCGCGCGCCTCTGTGCCGACTTCCGCACCGAGACGGGCGTCGAGATGACGAAGATCGGCGAGAACCTCCCGGAGCTCGTTCCCTTCATGACCGACACGTACACGCCGCAGGCGGTCAACCAGGCGCGCTACTCCTTCGAGGAGAAGGTGACGAAGGCGGGCGCGACGTTTCTCTACGGAGCGATGTCCGGCTTCTTTACCGCGGAGGACTTAGACGAGATGATGTACGAGGTGACGGAGGTCGCGAAGTTCCTCCTGGAGGTCGAGGGGGTCGACCTCGCCGTCGCCGACGAGTTAGAGGCCGAAGACAAGATCAGCGAAGTGATGCGCGAGGTGCGCACGTCGTCGGCCGACCTCCGCGGCGAGGAGGTCCGGTGCCCCGAGTGCGGGCACGTTCACGAGCCGACAGAGGAGTAGCGATAGAGCGATTCCCGGAGGCGTTAGAGGGCATCCCGGACGCGGTCGTAGTCGTCGATAGCGACGTGGTCGTCCGGGCCGGCAACGGACGTGTCGAGGCGACCCTCGGGTACGCGCCGGCGGAGGTGGAGGGGACGCCGTTCGAGACGCTGCTGTACGACCCCGACGACGGCGCGGCGGGCGGGGGCGCACGCTTCGAGTTCCGCGGCGTCGCCACGACGGACGACGCCGACCTCGCCGCCGCCGTCGACGACTGACCTCAGATCTCCTCGAAGGAGGGGAGGTGCCACGCGGAGACGCCGCCCTCGTCGACCACCACGTCGACGTTGGGGCCGCGGTCGGCGCTCGGCAGTCCGACTTCGATCCGGCCCTGCCCGGTGACGCCGTCGTCCTCCATGGTCGCGGTGACGCGGTAGCCGCCGCGGACGTCGGTGATCTCCAGCAGCTCGACCGCGCGCTCCGGATCGAGCGCCACCGTCGTCGAGAGGACGGGGTCGCCGGGGCCGTCGGAACCCGCGCCGATGTCCGGGTCGCTCGACCCGTCGGCGTCGCCCGCGGCGCTCCGCCGGACGACCGTCACCGCGAACTCGCGCGGCTCGTCGGTGACGTTGCACAGCCGGACGCCCAGCGGGGGCGACGCCGTCTCGTCCGACGGGCGGCCGGACGCGCCGCCCCCGACCCGCCGCCGCGTCACCGGCATCCGGAGCGTGCGGTCGGGCGCGACCAAGTACGGCACCGGGCGGCCGTACAGCTCGCCGACTGACTTGGCGCCGTCGTCCTCGTAGTGGGCCGTGCCGGCGTGCTGGGCGGTCGCGACGCACTCGCCGCCGGAGCCGTGGTCGAACGTCGCGACCGCCTCGACGGTCACCTCGGTCGCGCCCTCCCTCGCGCGGTCGTTGTGCGCGCGGACCTCCTCGTACTCGGCGACGTACGCGGCGACCGCCGCGGGCGTCGGCTCCGCTGGCCGCTCCGGGAGGTCGCGCTCGGCGACGGACGGGCTCCCGAGCGTGACGGGGCCGACGCAGCCGGCGAGCGCGCTCGCCGCGCCGCCCGCCCCGACGAGGAACGCGCGTCTGTCCATACACCTTCTTCGTCTGACAACTCAAAAGGCCCCCGATGACACAAACGCGCGTTTGTGCGTCGCTCGCGGCACCGCGGTCAGGCCCACGGGACCACCGCGCCGCGGTCGGATCTCACGGGTCGAGCGCGCGGTGCGTCACCGCGTCGGCGCCGGACGCCCCGTCGGCGTCCGTCCCGACGTCGAGGATCGCGACGCGGAACTCGTCGTCCGCGCCGTCGATCGGGATCGGCAGGCCGCCGGGGTTCACCCGGACCGTGCCGTCACGCTCCTCGACGCCGTGCGCGTGCGTGTGGCCGTGGAACACGTAGTCGTAGTCGCCGCAGTCGACGAGGGCGTCGACGACGACGCCGCTCGTCCCGTGGGTGACCGCGACGTCGACGGCGGTCCCCTTCCGTCCGAACGAGAGCGTTCCGGCCTCGCCGAGATAGGTACCGAACGCCTCGACGGTCGACTGGACCGCCCACTCCCCGTCGTTGTTGCCGCGGACGGCGTGGAAGTCGAAGCCGGCGTCGGGGTCGTCGCCGCCGACATCGAAGGGGGTCACCGAGAAGGGCGCGACGAAGTCGCCGCAGTGGACGACGGCGTCGACGCCCTCGCGGTCGAACAGCGCTACGGCCGCCTCGACGGCGGCGAGGTCGTCGTGGGTGTCGGAGACGATACCGACGCGCATGATGACGGCGTGACGGCGGCGGCGAATAAATCTCCCGAAGATTCGGACTCGACGGAACTCCCCGGGATCAAGTAACGGACCAACAGTTCTTGGTGGGCTCACTCCGGACCGGGAGGCAATGGTGGAGCACACCCGGACGCACGACTTCAAAATCGCCTACGCGATCGGATCGGAGACGATGATCGCGGCGGGGATCTTCTCGCTGTCGGGCACGGCGGTCGCCGAGATCGGGAGCAGCGCCGTGATCGCCTTCGTCCTTTCGGCGGCCGTCGCCGGCCTGACCGCGGCGTCGTACGCCGAGTTCGCGTCGATCTACTCCGATAACGGCGGCGTCCCCATCATCGGGCCCTCGCCGTCCCGACCCGCGGCTCGCGCGTCTCGACGGCGACGACCGCGATTGATCTCTTTCCTGACGTTCGTAGATATATAAACGAATTGGTCGCAGACCGCGTTCTCACGCCGTATGGATCCGGGTCCTCCTTATCTCACTCCACCGTTCATGTTCGGCCATGACGAGAGACGGTGACGACGCCGGTCGACGCACAGCCTCCAGACGCGGGTTCATCTCGGCTGCGGCGGCACTCGGGACGGTCGGGCTCGCGGGCTGTGGCGCGCCGCGCGCAGGGAGCGCCGAGGCCGCGGAGAACGCCGCCGGCGCCGAGACGGCGGCCGAACAGGTCGAGGAGTGGTCCGGGAGCGACGCCACGGGCGTGGAGACGGACTACCCGTACACGACCCCGAGATCGACGATCGACCTCGACGAGAGGGACGGCGCGATCACGGTGTCCACGACGCCGTGTCGCCACCAGCTCCTCGGTGACGAGACGCAGGGCGGTCCCTGGGAGCTGCCCGAGGTCTGGGCGTGGCAGACGCCGGACACGGACCCCAGCGTTCCCGGTCCGCTGCTCCGGGTGACCGAGGGGACCGAGCTGGAGATCACCTACGACAACACCGAGCACAACCGGCCGCACACGTTCCACGTCCACGGGCTCTCGAAGAGCTGGATGGACGACGGCGTCCCGACGACGACCGGCCAGCAGGTCGCCCCGGGGGAGGAGCACACCTACGAGATCACCGCGAACCAGCCGGGGACGCACCTGTACCACTGTCACTACCAGACGCAGAATCACCTCGACATGGGGATGTACGGCATCCTCCGCGTCGACCCCGAGGGGTACGAGGCCCCAGACAAAGAGGCGTTCATGACGATCAAAGACTGGGACACCCGGCTGTCGGCGTCGATGGCGGGCGGAGACGTCGACTTCAGCCACCGCGATCGCAACCCCGACGCGTTCACCGTGAACGGTCGCAGTGCCCCGTATACCTTCCACCCCGAGCAGGGGTCGCCGCTGATCGTCGAAGAGGGCGATTCGGTCCGGATTCACTACGTCAACGCCGGCTACGAGTCGCACGCGATGCACACTCACAACCACGGGTTTACGCTCGTCGAGAAGGACGGCGGCGTCATCCCCGAGGCCGCCCGGCACCGCGAGGACGTGATCCCCATCGCGCCCGCCGAGCGGAAGACCATCGAGTTCACCGCCGGCGCCGACCCCGGCGTGTACGCGCTCCACTGCCACAAGGTGAACCACGCGATGAACGGCGACACCTACCCCGGCGGGATGATCGGCGGGCTGGTGTACGAGAGCGTCACGGACACCGAGCAGTTCGCGTCCGTGATGGATCTGGCCGGCTACGAGGCCTGAGGAGAGAGTCGGTCCGGTCGCCGATTTTCACGCCTGTTCGGCGCCGTAGACGACGTTGACGCTGACTCGGACGGTCACGTCACCGGTCTCGATCCCGGTCGCGGCGCCGCCGCCGTCGTCGCCTCCGGCCATCGCGCTCTCGGCGACCCGGTACGGCGTCACTCCGGCGTCCGCGGTGGAGACGCGGTACGCGCCGGTGACCTCGAGCCCGCTGGCGTTCGCGAGCACGGCCGCGTCGTCGTCGGCGTTCGCCATCGCGTTCTCGATCGCCGCCGCGCGCACCTCGCGCTCGCCCGCCTCGCTGAGTCCGAACTCGATCCGCTCGACCTCGTTCGCGCCCGCGTCGACCGCGACGTCGATGGCCTCGCCGACCGCGTCAACGTCGTCGATCGTCAGCGCGTAGCTGTGGACGCCCTGATACGTCGTCTGATCCGGGTTCTCCCGCGTTTCGTAGGACTCGCGGACGTCGTAGCGGTCGGTCCGGATGTCGTCCTCGGTGAGCCCCCAGTCGATCAGCGCCGCCCGGAGCGACTCGTCGCCGGCGGAGAGCTCGTCGCGAACTGCGGCCGAGTCGTCGCCGGTCGCGGTCACCGCCACGCGGATCGTCGCACGGTCCGGCTCGGCACTGGACTCGCCGTCCGCGGTCACTTCGATACTCCTGTCGAGCGCCGGTTCCTCGCCGGGGGCCGCGTTCGCGCCGGCCCCTGCGTCGCCGGTCGAGCCGGCGAGCCCCGCACAGCCCGCCAGCGCGACGAGCAGCACGAGCCCGGCCGCGGTCGCCAGTTTTCGGTCCATGTCCGGTCCGTCGCTCGGAGTCCACAATAAGGCGCCGGTGGGACAAACGATCGTTTGCGCTATCGCCCTCGTCGCCCCGCGGCACGGTCGATCACGCGGCGTCGTCCGGTTCGTCTTTCGCGTCGTCAGGTTCGTCTTTCGCGTCGCCCGGCTCCTCTTCCCCGTCGTTCGTCTGCTCTCCCCCGTCGTTCGTCCCTTCGTCGTCGACCTCGCCCTCGTCCGGATCGTCGTGGTCGGTGACGACCGATCGCTCCGGCTGGAGATCCGCTCCGTCGTCGCGGTCGTCCGAATCGTCGTCCGGATCGTCGTGGTCGGCGATCACCGCTGACTCAGTCGGCTCGTCGTTGGGGTCCTCCTCGGTGAGCCCGTCTCCGTCAGCGTCCCTCTCGTCGTCCGAGCCGCTGACTGCGAGGGGTGCGGGCCCGGAGTCGTCGGGGCCGGAGAGCTCGGCCCCCCGCGACGCGTCGGGGTCGCGTTCGACGCCTCCGTCCGGCGGTCCGGAGACCCGCCGTCCCGAGCCGAACAGCCGATCGCGGATCGAGCGGCTGCTGGGGCGCTCGGCGAGCAGCACCGAGCAGTCCACGTCGTGGATCACGTCCAGATGCAGCGAGTTCGAGACGAGCCGAGAGAGGAGCCCCTTCTCCGTGGCGCCGATGATGACGAGCGTGCTGTCCGCGGCCTCGCGGGCGATCGCACTCTCGACGTCGCCGCCGTCGTCGATGACCCGCTCCGCGTCGGTGAGGCCGTGTTCAGTCGCCCAACCGGCGAGGAACCCCTCGCCCGCGTCGCGCTCCTCGGGGCCGTCGACGACGTGGAGCAGCGTCACCTCGGTGCCGGCGGTCCGCGAGAGCACGCTCGCGACCTCCGCGCCGAGCGTCGAGTCCGGTCCCCCGGAGGTGGGGAGAAGGACCTTCGAAGTGTCCAGATCCTTTTCGCTCAGGATGAGGAAATCGCATGGAAGCCGGTTCGTGAGCTCGTCGATCGGCCGCTCCGCGCGGGCGGCGTTCCACAGTTGGTCTTCGCCCCAGCCCATCAGCACGGCCTCCGGGCGGGTCCGACGGGCCATGTTGAACACCTCCTCGAACGAGCGGTGCGAGACGACCGTCGACGTCGAGACGTCCACGTCGTACGCCTCGGCTGTCTCGCGGAGCCCCGCCATGCCTTCCTCGGAGACGTCGGCGATCCGGCCCGCGCCGGCCGACAGCGACATTCGCTCCGGCGCCTGCACGACGTGGACGATGTGGACGAGTCCGTCCTCGTGGTCGCTGGCGAGCCGGCTCGCGAGCTCGACGATCTGGTCGTCGGTCCGCGGGTTCGAGATCGGGACCATGATCCGGTACCCCTCGTTGGCGAACAGCGTCGCCTCCGTGGCGTCTAAGATCGGGACGTACGAGCGTCCCGCGGCCCGACCGAGCACCCATTCGGGTACCGTCAGCCGCCGTGTCATCCCTTCGAAACGCGCCTCTTCGAGCCGCTCCTCGCTGGTCTGGAAGTAGTTCACGAGCGTGACGAGCACCACGCCGCCGATCGTGTTCCCGAGCAGCACCGGGAGGACGAAGCCGCCGAGCCCGCCGACGAGGGTGACCCCGCCGGCGTACAGCCCGAGGTGCTGTGCGAACAGCAGGTACAGCACCTCTGTGAAGGAGACGACGACGTGGTAGAGATCCCCGAGCGGGATCGCGAGGAACGCGAGGTAGACGACGAGCAGGCGGGTGACGGAGTTCGTGGAGGCGAAGCCGACCCAGACGACGCCGGCGACGATGAGCCCGGCCATCGCGGCCTTGAAAAAGAGGGGCCAGAATCCCACGTCGAGCCCCCCGCTCGAGATGTAGATCGCGGAGTCGACGGTGTCGCCCGTGAAGACGCCGCCGTACGAGAGCACGACGGCCCCGAACGCGCCGCCGGTGAAGTTACCCGCGAGCACGATGGTCCAGTGGCGCAGCAGCGTCGGCAGGCTGGCGAGCCGTTCGAGGGTCAGCGCCACCGGCGGGAGCGTGTTCTCGGTGTACAGCTGGTAGCCGCCGATGATTATGTAGACGAACCCGAGCGGGTACAGCAGGACGCTCAGGATGGGGTGGCCGTCGGTCGCCGCCGTCAGCGAGGCGTACAGCATGAAGGTAATCGTGATCGCCAGCCCCGCCGCGACCCCGCTGAAGAACAGCTCGCGCCCGCCGGAGGTCACCTCCTCGTCCGCGGCGGCGACGATCCGCTGGAACACCTCGTCGGAGGAGAAGCGGTCTCGGACGGCCTCACCGACCGCCGGCGCACCGCTGCGGGAGCGCTCGACGACCTCACGCATCGAATCGTCCTCGGGCCGTTTCGGGTCGGTCACTGCCGGATCACTGACGGCGCGATTGAAAAGTGATTCCACTTTCCCCGTCCGGGAGAACAGATCGATTCCGCCGTGTCGTTCCTAACAGATCGATTCCGCCGTATCGTTCCTGCAACATATCGTGCGGCCACGATGGCGGAGCAGACTGCCCCGTTCGTCACGGCGAGTGCCAGCGGGCGCCTCTCGGGCTCGGTCGACCACTCAAACGCTCGGTCGACCACTCAAAGGTCCGGCCGTCCGCACCTCACGCCCGGTCGATCGTCACGAGACGCACCTCGACGCGCACGTCGGTGCCGATCGTCGCCTCGATCCGGCGGTCGAGCGCGTCGGCCACGCCGTCAATGCCGCCGCCGGGCGGCGCGCCGACGGTGATCACCACGCGATCGGTGTCGAGCGGGGGAAGCGTTCCGCTGCGCTCGATTTCCAGCTCCATCAGTTCGAGTCCGGGATCGAGTGCGGCGAGTTCGTCTCCGGCGGCAGTCCGGATGTCAGCCTCGGTGGTCGAGGCGACGTACGACTCGTAGGTAACGCCGCCGAGGAACACCGAGAGCAGGGCGATGGCGGCGACGAGAACGGCGACACGCTTCACGAACGCCGCGCGCGCGTCGTCCTCGCGGAACCACCGCTGTGGGCGATACCCCTCGTACCAGAGCATCACCAGCGCGGAGAGGTTGATCGAGAGGACGTTCACCGCGACGATCACGCCCGCACCGATCACGAGCCGTGGGATCCGGAAGGCGACACCGATCCCGACGGCGGCGGCCGGCGGAATGAGCGCCACCGCGATCATCACGCCGACCAGCGTCGCGGAGACGCCGGTCATCAGCGAGACGATCCCGGCGATTCCCGCGCCGATCGCCACGACGAGCACGAGGACGTTCGGCGCGAGCCGCTCGGAGACCTCGGCGAGTTCGAGCGGGTCGATCCCGGGCGGCACTAGGGCGAAGGTCCGCAGCGCGAGCGCGAACAGCGTCGCGGCCGCGACCGCGACGACGACGCCGAGGACCTGCATCCGCACGCCGCGTCTGAACATCTCCTCGTCGTCGACGACGGTACCGATCGCGGCCGACATCGCGGGACCGATCAGGGGGGCGATAACCATCGATCCCACGACGGTCGCCGGCGAGTCGAGCAGGAGGCCGGCGGTCGCGATCACGGCGGAAATGATCGTCATCAGCACGTACGTCCGGAGTCCCGAGGCGAGGTCGTCGGCCTTCGCCTGCAGCTCCTCCCGGGAGATCCGGTCGCTCCCGTGCTCGGAGTCCTCGGCGTACTCCGCTTCTAGCGCCTCGAACCGACGGGAGATGACCGTCTCCGCGGCGACGATGACGGTGTAGGTGCTCTCGTCGATCCCCGCCTCGCGGAGGCGTTCGAGGACGGGCTCGACCGCGGCGGTCGGGAGCGGGAACGTCGCGACCGCGGTGTACTCGCGCCCGCTCGTCTCGTCGGTGACGACGTAGTCCACCCCCTCTTCGTCGAGCGCTCGGACCACCGCCGCGCGCTTCCCCGCCGGGATCATGACCTGAACGAGTCGCACGATATCCCGTTTCTCCGCCGGCTCTTATAAGGGATGGTGGGATCGGCGAATCGGTGGCCCCGGTCGGTCTCGCGAGAAACGGAACTTTAATGCGCGAATCCCTCGCACCTTCGGACAAGAATGCTCTCGCCGCTGGCTATCGACACGTTCCTGCTCGACTACCATCTCGGGCACGTCATACTGCTCGGGTTCATCGTCTCGCTGCTCGGAGCCGTGCCGCTGAAGTCCCAGCGAGTGATCGCCTCCGTCTTCGGCGGCTTCGGGCTGATCTTCCTCGTCGCGCCGTACACGACGATGCCGAAGACGTACATCCTGATCGGGATCCCACTGATCCTCATCGGCACGCTGCTGTGGACGATGGCCGACAGCTGACCGGCGCGCGACCCTTCTTCGCTCTTTCCGCTCTCTTCGCTTTTGCCCCGCAAGCGGCGCCCCCGGCCTCGTACCGCTGTCCCCTCCCCCGTCCGTCGCCGTTCGATCCCGCTCCTTTTTGCACCCCGGGCGACACTCCCCGTCATGGTTACCGTACGGGCACCCGCTACGAGCGCGAACCTCGGCAGCGGGTTCGACGTGTTCGGGGCGGCCCTCACGCGGCCGGCGGACGTCGTCACCGTCGAGAAGGCGGCGGAGACGACGATCGAGGTCACGGGGGTCGGCGCGCAGTACATCCCGGAGGACCCCGAGAAGAACACGGTCGGCGCGGTCGTCGAGGCCCTCGACGCGCCCGCGCGCATCCACATCGACAAGGGGGTCCGGCCGGCCTCCGGGCTCGGCTCCTCGGCCGCCAGCGCCGCGGGCGCCGCGGTCGCGCTCAACCGGCTGTACGACCGGGGACGCTCCCGATCCGAGCTGGTCCCCATCGCCGCCGAGGGCGAGGCGGTCGTCTCGGGGGTCGCCCACTCGGACAACGTCGCCCCCTCGATCCTCGGCGGGTTCACGGTGACGACGAGCGAGGCCACCCACGCGGTCGACGCCGCGGTCCCGCTCGTCGTCTGTCTCCCGGACGTCGCGGTCTCCACGCGCGACGCGCGCCGGGTCGTCCCCGAGACGGCCTCGATGGACGACCTCGTCGCGACGGTCGGCAACGCGGCCACGCTCGCGGTCGGAATGTGCCGCTCCGACCCCGACCTCGTCGGCGCCGGCATGTCGGACCCGGTCGTCACCCCTGAGCGCGCCCGCCTGATCACGGGGTACGACGACGTGCGCGCCGCCGCGTTCGACGCCGGCGCCGCGGGCGTCACCGTCAGCGGCGCCGGCCCAGCCATCATCGCCGTCTGTCGTGAGGGCAGCCGACGGAGAGTGGCCGCGGCGATGCTCGACGCCTTCTCCGAGGCCGGCGTCGACGCCCGCGCCTACCAGACGGAGATCGGGAAGGGGTCGACGATACTGGAGGAGTAGGGTCGCGACGTGGCGAGCGATCGGTGGAGTGCGCGACGAGTTTTTTATAAAAGCGGTGGCGCGCGCCTCCGTACTTTCATTTATAAAAAGCGCTGTCTCGCCCGAAACGCCTACTTAAACGCCGCGACCCTGTAGCTTCTCCTCTTCTGGCATGTCCTCGTTGGACTGCCCTTTCATCCCCTTGCCGGTGCCGCTCGCGATGCGGGCGAGCTCGTCGGGGTCGTCCCAGTTGTTGACGGCTTCGACGATCGCCGTGCCCATCGATTCGGGGTCCTCCGCGCCGAAGATACCGGAGCCGACGAAGATACCGTCGCAGCCGTGGTACATCATCAGCGCCGCGTCCGCGGGCGTCGCGATCCCGCCCGCGGCGAAGTTGACGACCGGGAGTCGCCCGGCCTCGGCGGTCTCGTGGACCAGGTCGCGGGGGGCGCCGTGCTCGCGGGCCCACTTCTCGCGCTCCTCGTAGTTGAGGCCGGTGAGCGTCCGGATCTGGTTTTTGATGGTGCGCTGGTGTTGGACGGCCTGATTCACGTCGCCGGTGCCGGCCTCGCCCTTCGTCCGGATCATCGCCGCGCCCTCGCGGATGCGCCGGAGCGCCTCGGGGAGGTTCCGGGCGCCGCAGACGAACGGCGAGGCGAAGTCGCGCTTGTCGGTGTGGTACTCGTCGTCGGCGGGCGTGAGCACCTCCGACTCGTCGATCATGTCGACGCCGAGCGCCTCCAGGATCTCGGACTCCTTCCGGTGGCCGATGCGCGACTTCCCCATCACCGGGATCGAGACCTCGTCGATGACCTCGGGGACCCGCTCGGGGTCGGGCATCCGGGCGACGCCGCCGCGCTTGCGGATGTCCGCCGGGACGTGTTCTAACACCATCACGGCGACTGCGCCGGCGTCCTCCGCGATACGCGCCTGTTCGCGGTTGACGACGTCCATGATCACGCCGCCCTTCTGCATCCGCGCGAAGCCGCGCTTGACCAGTTCGGTCCCACGTTTCAGCTCCTCCAAATCCGTGGCCTCTGCCATGTCATATCCATGGGTCGCCGGCCACTTAACGGGTCGCTTTCGGCCGGAAACGGTCGCGTCCGGGGGGCGCTGACGGGCCCTCACAAACGCGCGTCTGCCGCCGCCGCGACCGCGCTAAAACCGCGCCGCAACTGTCTCGGAACCGCGCCGTAACTGTCTCAGAACCGCGCCGGGACCGCGCTGGGACCGCACCGCGTTCGGAGCCGCTGCGACGCCACCGCAACCCCGAAGTCCCCGCCCGTCGCAGGTGCGGACGTGACTACCGGAGCCATCGTCGCCGGGGGGCGCTCGACCCGCTTCGGCGACCGCGACAAGTCGGTCGCCGAACTCGCCGGCGTTCCGATGATCCGCCGGGTGGCGAATCGACTGGCCGGGACGGACGATCCGGTTCCGCCGGGCGCGCCCCGCGCCGCGGGCGGCGACCCCGTCGTCGACGACCTCGTCATAAACTGCCGGCCGGACCAGCGCGAGGCGATCGCGGCCGCCGTGGAGGGGGTTGCGCTCCCGGTGACGTGGGCGCTCGACGACGAGCCCGACCTCGGGCCGACGGCCGGGATCCGCAACGCCTGCCGCGCCGCGCCCTCGGCGTACGTCGCCGTCGTCGCCTGCGACATGCCGTTTGTCGACCCGGAATTCCTCGCGTCCCTCCGGGGGGACGCGGCGGGACACGAGGCGGCCGTCCCGCGGCTCGACGACCGCTGGCTCCAGACGACGCAGGCCGTCTATCAGGCCGACGCGATGGCCGCGGCCTGCGACCGCGCGCTCGCCCGGGGCGATCGGAAGATCCTCGCGCCGCTGGAGGAGTTAGACCGGGCCGTCGTCGGTGACGAGACCATCCGCGCCCGGACGACGGAACGAACGTTCACGAACGTCAACACCTCGGAGGAGCTCGACGAGGCGGCGGCCGCGATCGCGGAGGCGCTCGGGACCGGTAACGTCGGCTCCGACGCCGACGACAAAGCGTAACGTCGGCTCAGACGCCGGCGGCTGCGAGGAACGCCATTATCGACGCCGACGCCGCTCAGCCCTTCAGGAGCTCGTACGCCTCGTTCAGCTTCTTGAACGCCTCCTCGTCGCCGTCCTCGCCGTCGGGGTGGAGCCGCTTCGCCCGCTCGCGATAGGTCTCGCGGATCGACTCTTGGTCCGCGGTCCGGTCGAGGCCGAGCGTCTCGTACGCGTCGCGCTCGGTCATCCCGCCGGTCGGCGGCGCGCGGTCCCGCGGATCGCCCCGGCCGCCCCCGCCGAAACCGCCCGCGCTCCGGGTGCCCTCGGCCGCCGCGCGGACGAGCCCCGCGTCGG
>NZ_JARANT010000066.1 GCF_029889805.1 Halorubrum sp. Boch-26
AAGAAAAAAGGTGGGGGCGGGGGGGGGGGGGAAGAGACAGGGGTGTGGGGGAGCGAGCCGACCGGGGAGAGCGAGGGGGCGGACGGAGGGCGGTACCGTGCCGGGCTCAGGGCGTTCCGTGAGGACGACCGCGACCTCGATCCCCGGGAGCGGGAGTTCATCGCGGACCGGCTCGGAGATGACCCGGAGCCGGAGTGACCGACCGGGTCAGTTCAGCGCCCAGATCCCGTAGTTGAGCGCGGTCGCGAAACAGACCCACGCGAGGTAGGGGACCAACAGGAGCGCGGCCCGGCGGTCGACCCGGTCGAAGGCGGCGATCGTCGCGACCACGAGCGGGAGGAGCGCGACGAGCACGACGAGTCCGAGGTCGGCGCGTTCGAGCCCCCAAAAGACGGGCGACCACGCCACGTTGAGGCCGAGTTGGACGGCGAACAGCCCGAGCGCGGTCCGGGCGTCGCGGGCGGTCTCGGGGTCGCGCGCGACCTCCAGCGCGTTCTCGACGTCCGCGCCGCCACCCGCGTCGCGCCCCCGGAGGTAGACGAGCGCCGCGGCGGCGCCCAGCAGCGCGTACAGTATCGGCCAGACCACGCCGAACGCCCAGCCCGGCGGGTAATACGCCGGCAGGGCGAGCTCGGCGAACCACGCGCTCTCGGTGGCGGTGAAGGGGACGCCGACCGCCCCGATCAGGTTGACGGCGACCGCGGCGGCGGCGATCAGGAGGGCGTCCCGGCGGTCCGGCAGCCGGGACCGGACGGTAGTGACCATACGCGGTCCTACGCGGCTGGACGGCTTAAATCACGTCGCCGCCTACCCGCTGCCGATCGCGTCGTAGTCTTCCCGGAACGTCTCCAGCGTCGCCGCGAGCACGCCGATGACGATGGGGCCGACGAACAGCCCGGTGAACCCGACCGAGTAGATCCCGCCGAACACGCCGAGGAGGATGACCGCGGGGTTGAGGTGCGCCTGCTGGTCGATGACGATCGGCCGGGCGTAGTTGTCCACCATCGCGATGACGAACACGCCGTACAGCGCGAGCAACACGCCGGCCGTGACCTGGTCGACGACGACGAGATACGCCGCGGCCGGGCCCCAGACGAAGAACGCCCCGATCAGCGGCAGCAGCGCGAGCACGGCCATGACGAACGTCCAGAAGACGGCGTTCGGAACGCCGGCCGCCCAGAGCCCGACGCCCGCGACCAGCGCCTGCAGCAGCGCCACCACGATGTGGCCGATAACCACGCCGCGTGTCATCGCGTCGATGCGGTCGACGAGATCCGAGGTGACGTCCGGGGGGAGCGGGCTCGTGTCGCGGATCCACCCCACGAACGCCGGTCCATCGAGCAGCGCGTAGTAGACGAGAAACAGGGCCAGCGAGAGCCCCACCGACGCGCGCAGCGCGGTGCTGACGACGCCGCCGATCCCGCCGAACAGCGTGTTGACGAGAGTCTGTCCGACCGTCGCCAGCACGTCGCCGACCTCGATGTTCTGGCCGGTGAGCGCCGCGATCTCCGCTTCGATCGCCGCGACCTCGATGTCGGTGTTCCCCCGCGCGATCGCCGTGAGGTCCCGGACGAACACCCACGAGATGTACGCGACAGGGAGGATGACGGCGACGACGGACGCGAGAATGAGTGAGACTCCCGACAGCATCCGTCCCAGCCGACGCGACACCGACTCCCGGACGTGACTCGCCAGCGTCCGACTGATCCCCCGTGAGAGCCGCACGTGGAACGGATACAGGACGTACGCGAGGATCGCCGACGCGATGACGTACTCGACGAACGGGAGGATGACGAACAGGGTCAACAGCGCGACCGTGCCGATCAGGAGGAGGAGAAACGACTGGCCGCGATTCATGTCCGTCGCTCTCACCGCCGAGACATAAACGTGTGCGGCTCCCGGGAGCGCTCCCAGTCTCTCCCGCTACGCACCCACTCCGCTACGCGCTCGCCTCGTCCTCGTCGAGCCCGGGCGATGTCGTCGGGTCGACGTCCTCGGGCTCTTCGGTCCCGCCGCCGACGACCGTCTCGCCGTCGTCGGTCTCGACGTACACGTCGTCGGCGAAGCCGGCGAGCGCGTTCTCGTACTCCCCTGTCTCAAGCCGCTCCGGCGTCCCGGGGGCGTCGGCGACGCCCTCGACGGGCCGGAAGTCGCCGAGCGGGTCGTCGATGGTGATCCCGTGTCGGGCGAAAAACTCCTCGTAGCGCCGGTAGTGCTCCTCTAACTCGTCGCCCGGGATCTCCATCATCTCCGTCCAGCCGCGGTTGAAGAAGTCGAAGTTGGCCTGCACGTGGGTGATCTCGCGGGCCTCGGCCTCCGTGAAGCCGGCCTCCAGAGCGGCGACGTACGCGTCCATCGTCGCGTCGAAGAAGTCGTCGAGGTGCTCGCGACGCTCCTCCCGGCGCTCCTCGTCGGCCTTGTTGAGGAAGATGCTCGTGTGGAGGTCCACCAGCTTGTCGTTCGCGACGTCGCCGACGACCGGCGTCGTCAACGCCTTCTTCGCGGCCCAGTGGCGGATGTTCTGCCGGATCTTCATACGGTCTGTTGGGCCGGCACGACCTTGAATCTGTGGCGTTTCGGTCGCGTCGGATCGCGGGCGAGACGACGGCGGTTGACCGCGACGGCCGACACAAGTGTTATTGTGAAGTGCGTGCAATACTAAGGCGAGATGAACGCGACCGAGACCGGCGACTGGGCCGAGCGGATCGAGCGGGAGCGTCGCGAGAAAGAGGAACAGTTCCGAGACTCGGCGCGGTCGCCGTTGCCGATCGAGATGCGCGGCGACGGGTTCCCCGGGCTCTCGTACTACGATCCGGACCCGAGCTACCGGTTCGAACTCCCGCTCCACGAACACGAGGAGACGGAGACGATAACCGTCGAAACCACGGCCGACGGCGAGCAGACGTACCGGCGGTGGGGGGAGTTCCGGTTCGAACTCGACGGCGACACGCACTCGCTGCAGGCGTACCGCCCGACGGACGGCTCGGACCGGTTCTGGGTGCCGTTCCGCGACGAGACCAACGGCGAGGAGACGTACGGCGCGGGGCGGTACCTCGATCTCATGCCCGACCGCGACCGGGTCGACGGCGAGTGGACCCTCGATTTCAACGTCGCGTACAATCCCACGTGCGCGTACAACCACGCCTATGAGTGCCCCCTGACGCCCACGGAGAACTGGCTCGACGTCCGGATCGAAGCGGGCGAGCGCGACTTCCCGGCCGAACCCGCCGGTGCCGGCGACCACGGCGGGCAGTAGGCCGAGGGCCACGGAAGCGAGTGGAGACGACACCAGAGCCGAGAGAGCGGCTCCGTTGCAATCCCACTCTTCGGACCGTGTTCTCCTCCGAAACGACCGGCCGCTGAAGAGTGCGAATGTTACAGTGCGTTTAGTGAGGAAGGGAAAACAGATATGATCGTACGGTTTCAATTTATCTTATGAATTTGCCCTCTTCCGGAGCACATCCGTTGCTCGGGACTGACGGACGAGTGCGGACGCTCCGCTTGTTCTTGACTGCGCTTATTGGAACCCCGTGGCTACTGTTTATTGAGCCAACCCGTCAGATCGTCTCACCAGAGGCGACAATAGCGGCAGTCGGTCTGGGGATGTTTCTCGGTGTTGTGGCAGCGGTAGGACTGGCTGACGTTGATTTCCGGGAAGTAAACGACGTGACGGCGGTAATCATTACACTCGTTTGTGTCTGTGTTGCAACTGTCGTTGTCTGGCTGATTGTGCCTCATCAATATCTCGGGACAATGCTTCAGTTCACATTGGCGTTTATGTGGACAATGCCCGTAGTATCTCTAGTCTATCACCGTTACCGAGCGCCCGCTACCAGCTAAGTACACGAACACCTCTCGGAACTCCCCTACTCTGTACTGAACGATTCGTGAGTTCCCTGTACTGAGCGATCGGAGTGTGAGCGAACATCGACCGCTGAGGGTTTCAACAGAGCCGAGAGGCTAAGTATCACAATCGTCAAAACGGATGACAACCCACATTAACCCCGAATCCGAACGGCCGCGTATGAGCAATTCGTACGTGATCGTCGGAGACGGTATCGCGGGCGCGTCCGCGGCCGAAACCCTCCGCGAAGAAGCGCCCGACGCCGAGATCACGGTTCTCACCGACGAGGGAGAATCCCTCTACAACCGGATCCTGATCAAGGAGTACGCGAAGGGGAAGCTCCCCGAGGCCCCCATCTCGATTCACCAGGAGGAGTGGTACGACGACCACGACGTCGACCTCCGACTCAACACGGTCGTCGTCGACATCGACGTCGAGAACGACGCGATCCACACCCACGAGGGCGAGACGTTCGAGTACGATTCCCTGCTGCTCGCGATCGGCGGCACCCCCCAGCAGCTCCCGGTCGAGAACGCCGACGCCGACGGGATCCACCACTTCTGGACGTTCCAGGACGCCCGCCGGATCAAAGAGAGCGTCGAGGACGCCGAGAAGGCCGTCATCGTCGGTGCCGGACTCCTCGGTATCGACTTCGCGGCGATCTGCGGGGCGCAGGACGTCGAGGCGAAGTACCTGATGCGCGGCGACAACTGGTGGCGCTACGCGCTCTCCGAGGAGGGAGCGGAGCTCATGCACGAGGCGATGCGCAAGCGCGGCGTCGAGCCGGTCTTCGACTCCGGCGTCGATCGCTTCGAAGTCGACGACGACGGCCACGTCGAGGCCGCGGTCGACCCCAGCGGCGACCGGTACGAGTGCGACTTCGCCGGCGTCGCCATCGGCCTGAACTTCAACACCGAACTCGTCGAGAACACGCCGCTGGAGGTCGAGGACGGCCTCGTCGTCGACGAGTACATGCGCACCAACGTCGACAACGTGTTCGCGGCCGGCGACATCACCACCTTCAACGACCTGGTCCTCGGCGAGCAGGCGAAGAACGGCTCGTGGGGGTCGGCGAAAGAGCAGGGGACGGTCGCCGCCCGCAACATGCTCGAGTACGAGAGCGAGGCGTTCGAGTGGGTCTCCTCGTACTCGATCACCCACTTCGACTTCCCGTTCCTCTCGTTCGGCCACCCGACGCTCGGCGACGACTCGGTCGAGGCGACCACGGCCGAGGGCGAGTGGCGCCGCGTGGCGCTCAAGAACGGCAAGGTCGTCGGCGGGGTCCTCATCGGCGACCTCTCGCCGCAGTCCGCGTTCAAACAGCTCATGCGCGAGGGCCGCGACGTGAGCGGTCAGACGGAGCTCCTCATGGAGCCCGGCTTCTCGGTCGACGACTTGGCGGCGACGACCCAACAGTAACCCGCGCGGCTCACGGTTCTCGGTCGCGCGCGCTGCTCGCTCCTTGCGGCTCGTACAGTGCGGAACGGTCCGATTCTGCGGTCACGGTCGTCAGAGCTTCCCGCACCCTCGGAACCGACGCAACGTTTATCATGAATTATGTTGTATGTTATCGTATGTCACTCCGAGAGACGGGGCGACGGCTTCGGCTCCGCCGCACCGGCTGGATCCCGCCGGACGCGCGGGTCCGCCACTACGACGAGCTCGGCGAGGAGGCTCAAATCCTCGTCAGGGAGCTCGCCGGGCGACCGCGGACGGCGCCGGAGACCGGCGATCTAGACGACGGCGACTTCGTGAAGTTCACCGACTACTACCAAGTGCGGACGCGCTGAGAGTCGAAGCGACGGTCTCGCGTCGACCGATCGCCACCCCGGAAGCGAAGTTGTTTTCGCCCGCCGCGACAACGGTCGTCCATGGACAGTGGCGGATCTACCGACATGACGCTCGCGTTCGAGCTGGAGGCGCTGAAGGCCCTCGCGGACCCCAACGACGTGTTCAACAACGCCCGGCAGTGGACGGAGTACGTCGGCGTCGTCAGCGAGAAGCCGACGTACGTCGTCACCAACTTCACCCGCAAACACCGCGTGCGTCAGGACTTCTTCTCGGGGCCGCGCGGCGTCGAGGAGAGCTTGGAGAACATCGCCGACCAGTTCGACACGGACCGGCACGTGTTCGTCGGCGTCGACGACGAGGACGAGGCCGTCGCCGAGGCCACCGGTTGGGAGTTCCTGCAGGTCGAGGACGCGGCCGAGGCCGCCGGCTGGATCCCCGCGACCGAGGAGCCGGACGAGGACGAGGCGCCCGAGGAGTCGTCGCGCGACGACTGGCCCTAAGTCGGCGTCGCCGGTGGCGGCGCGAGCGACCGCCGCGTCGGGGAGGTGTTTTCACCGTCGACGGGATACGTGGAGCCATGAGCGACGCGCACGACCACCACGACGAGGGGGAGGACCACGAGGGGGAGGACCACGAGGGAGATCACGACCACCACGACGGAGATCACGACCACCACGACGGAGATCACGACCACCACGACGGAGATCACGGCCACGGCGAAGGGCACGACCACGAGGGAGACCACGGTCACCACCACCACGACGCCGATTCGATCGCGGTCGCGGTCGTGACTGTGTCGTCCTCGCGCTCGCTCGACGAGGACCCCTCCGGCGACTACGTCGCCGCCGCGTTCGAGGAGGCCGGCCACGAGGTCGCCGTCCGCGAGCTGGTCCCCGACGAGTACGACAGCGTCCAGGGGACCGTCGACCGGCTGGCCCGCCGCAAGGACACGGACGTCGTCGTGACCACGGGCGGGACCGGCGTGACGCCGGACGACGTGACGCCGGAGGCGGTCGCCGGCCTCTTCGCGAAGAAGCTTCCCGGCTTCGGCGAGCTGTTCCGCCGGCTCTCGCAGGAGGAGATCGGCACGCGAACGATCGGCTCGCGGGCGACCGCCGGGATCGCCTCCGCCACGCCCGTCTTCTGTCTGCCCGGCTCCGAGAACGCCGTGCGGCTCGGCGTCGACGAGATCATCCTCCCCGAGGTCGGCCACCTCGTGGGGCTCGCCGGACGCGGCGTGGACGAGACCGGCGCCGAAGTAACGCCGGAAGACGGTGACGAGGCTGGCGAGGACACCGCGCCCGGCGAAGGCCAAGAGTAGAAACCGCGTCACCGCGGGCTCTCGGGTCTCGGCTAAACGGATTCGAGGAAGTTCCGGATCAGGTCGTGGCCGACCGCGGTCAACACGCTCTCCGGGTGGAACTGCACCGCCTCTATCGGGTGGTCGCGGTGGCGGATCCCCATCACGATCTCGTCGCCCTCGTGGTCGGTCGTCGCCGTCACAGCGAAGGCGTCGGGGACCTCGGTGGCGGCCAGCGAGTGGTACCGGCCGGCGCGGAACCCCTGATCGAGCCCGGCGAACACCCCCTCGCCGTCGTGCTCGACCGGGAACGCCTTGCCGTGGATGGGTTCGGGAGCGTGCCCCACGCTGCCGCCGTACTCGTACACGGCCGCTTCGAGGCCGAGGCAGACTCCCAGCGTCGGAATCTCGGGCGAGAGGTCTCGCAACACCTCCATCGTCACGCCAACGTCGCGCTCGTTCTTCGGGTGGCCGGGGCCGGGACTGATGAGGATCGCGTCCGGGTCGGCGTCCCGGATCGCCGCCAGCGACGCGGTGTTTTTAACCACCGTCACGTCGATCGGCTCCGGCGCTCCGATCGCGTCCTCGCCGCCAGCCCCGTTCTCGGCGCCCTTCCCGTTCCCGCCGTCGAGCGTCTGGTCGGAGACGTACTCGACGAGGTTGTACGTGAACGAGTCGAAGTTGTCGACGACGACGACGTTCATTCGTCGACCTCCGCGCCGGCGGGGAGGGGGTCGTCGCCGTCGCCGTCGGCGCGGTCAGCGCCGCCCGCGCCGTCGCCCTCGCGGATCCGGTCGATCGCGGTCACCACGCCGTCCATCTTCTGCTCGGTCTCCTCGTACTCGGCGGCCGGATCGGAGTCGGCGACGAGCCCGGCACCGGCCCGGACGGTCACAGCGGTCTCGTCCGGCCCGCTCGCGCCAGCCGGAGACTCGTCGAGCGTCGCGGTCCGGATCACGATGGCGAAGTCGGCGTCGCCGGACCAGGCGTAGTAGCCGACGCCGCCCCCGTACGCCTCTCGCGGTGTCGTCTCTAACTGCTCGATGATCTCCATCGCGCGGACCTTCGGCGCGCCCGTGAGCGTGCCGGCGGGGAACGTCGCGCGCGTGGCGTCGAACGCGTCGGCGTCGGCCGCCAGCGTCCCCGTGACGGTCGACTCGATGTGCTGGACGTGGCTGTACTTCAGCACGTTCATGAACTCCTCGACGCGGACCGATCCCGGCTCCGAGACGCGCCGCACGTCGTTTCGCGCGAGGTCGACGAGCATCGTGTGCTCGGCCCGCTCCTTCGCGTCGGCGAGCATCTCGCCGGCGAGCCGGCGGTCCTCGACCGGGCTCGTCCCGCGGGGACAGGTGCCCGCGATCGGGTTCGAGACGATCCGGTCGCCCCGCACCGACACAAGCGTCTCCGGGCTGGCGCCGACGATGCTGCGGTCGTCGTGGCGCAACACGTACATGTACGGCGAGGGGTTCACCTCGCGGAGCGCCGCGTACAGCCCCAGCGAGTCCACCTCGCCGCGAAGTTCGCGGCTCCGCGAGATCACGCCCTGATAGATGTCGCCGTCGAGCACGTGGCGCTTGGCGGTCCGGACCGCCTCCTCGTACTCCTCCCGGGGGTCCGCCGACTCCGACGCCACTCGGATCCCGTCCGTCTCCGGCGGAGCGGCCTCGCGCAGTTCGGCGGCCACGCGCTCCGCCTCCGCGACGAGGTCGTCGTAGACGGCCGCGGGGTCGTCGTCGACGCCGATAACGGGCGTGAGGACGAGCTCGGCGCTCCCCTCCTTCTCGTCGAAGACGACCGTGCGGGTCGTCAGCGCGAACTCGGCGTCGGGGAACTCGGTCTCGGGTCGGTCGACGCCGACCTCCTCCAACCAGAGGTCGTAGACGGCCTCGTACGCGAGGAACCCGACGAACCCGCCCGAGAGGATCTGCCGGTCAGTGTCGGGGAAGCCGCGCAGGCTCACGTCGGGGAACGCCGCACGGATCCGGTCGACCGCGTCGCCCGCGTCGGGGCCGAGGCCGCTCTCGGCGCCCGGGTCGCCGTCCGCTCCCGCCCCGACGAACTCCGCCGCCGGCCCGAGCCGCGTCACGTCGGTTCGGTCCGGGTGGACCGAGACGATCGCCTCGGGGTCGTAGCCGACGAACGAGTAGCGGGCGTGCCGGTCGGCGTTCCCGCCCGACGTGAACGCGCCGTCCGGGTCGCTGGAGGCGACCTTCTCGCCGGACTCCAGAAGGAAGCCGTACGGTCCGTCGCCGACGAGGGTCGCGTACGCCGCGAGCGGGGTCACGTCGGCGTCGAGCGTCGCGGACGCCCGAACGACGACCGGCTTCTCCGCGCCGGCTGCGAGCTCGACGAACTCGGTCTTCGAGCGGTCGAGCGGGGAGCCGTCGTCGCTCATGCGAGCTCCATCTCTCGGCCGGCGTTGGCGACGAAGCGGGCCACCGCGTTGTGGTCCTTCCGCCCCTCGGACAGCTCGACGCCGGAGGCGACGTCGACGGCGAACGGGTCCGCGACGCGAACCGCCTCGGCGACGTTGTCGGCCGTAAGCCCGCCAGCGAGGACGACCGGCGACGTGAGCCGGGACGCCAGGTCGCCCGTCTTCGCCCAGTCGTGGGTCTCGCCGGTGCCGCCGGCACCGGAGTCGTCGGTCGAGTCGATCACGAGCGCGTCGGCGACGGCGTCGAACTCCTCGGCCCGGCCCGGGTCGCTGGCGTCGATCGCGAGCAGTACCTTCCGCTCGGTCTCCGCGCGGATGTACCGGATCTCGTCGGGGGTCCACTCGCCGTGGAGCTGGAGCGCGTCGGGGCCGATCGTCCGGACCAGCTCGACCGCGCGCTCGGCGGAATCGGGCATCGTGACGAGCGTCGCGGTGACGAACGGCGGAACGTCCGCGAGCAGTTCCGCCGCCGTCGCGGGGTCGACCTCGCGCGCTGAGTCGACCGGGACCTCCGAGATCACGCCGATCGCGTCGGCGCCCGCCTCGACCGCGGCCCGGAGGTCCGCGCCGCGCGTGAGCCCGCAGATCTTCACCCGGGCCATCAGTCGTCGTCCTCCGAGCCGGCGGTCGCCTCTCCGGCGTCGTCCGCCGGGGTCGCCTCCGCCGCCGCGTCGCCCTCGCCGCCCTCACCGCACAGCGCCGCGAACTTCTCGGCGGCCGCGCCGGAGTCGATCGCCTCGGCCGCGCGCTCGACGCCCGCCGCGAGCGTGTCGGCCTCGCCGGCGACGTAGATCGCCGCGCCGGCGTTCGCCAGGATCAGGTCGCGTTTCGGCCCGGTGAGGGACCCGTCGACGACCCCCCGCAGGTCGGCGGCGTTCTCCTCGGGCGTCCCGCCCGCGACGGCCTCGATCGGGGCGCGGTCGAGCCCGATGTCCTCGGGCGCGAGCGTGAACTCGGTGACCTCCTCGCCGTCGACCTCCGCGACGACCGTCTCGTCGTGGATCCCGATCTCGTCCATCCCCGCGCCGTGGACCACCAGCGCGTGCTCGACGGGCATATGCGCGAGCGATCGGGCGATCGTCCCGACCAGTTCGGGGTCGTAGACGCCGAGCACCTGCGCGTCGGCGCCGGCCGGGTTGGTGAGGGGGCCGAGCACGTTGAAGATCGTCCGCATCCCGAGTTCCTTGCGCGGGCCGATCACGGCCTTCATCGCCGGGTGGAAAACGGGCGCGAGCATGAACCCGATCCCGTCGGCCTCGATGGCGTCCTCGACCGCCGGCGGCTCGGCCTCGACGTCGGCGCCGGCGACCTCCAGCACGTCGGCGCTCCCCGACGAGGAGGAGACGGAGTAGTTGCCGTGCTTGGCGATCGGGACACCCGCGCCCGCGGCGACGATGGCGGCGGTCGTCGACACGTTGATCGTGTCGTAGTCGTCGCCGCCCGTCCCGCAGGTGTCGACGAGGGGATCGCGGTCCGGCTCGATCGTCCGGGCGGCGTCGCGCATCCCCTGCGCGAACCCGGCGATCTCGGCCTCCGTCTCGCCCTTCGACCGGAGGGCGGCGAGGAGAGCCCCGATCTGCGCCTCCGTGGCCTCCTCGAAGACCAGCCGCGCGGCCTCGCGCGACTCCTCGACAGTCAGATCCGTCCCGTCCGTCACGCGTTCGACCGTGTCGTTGATATCCATAGTGTTCACCGATGTATTACTTCGCGTTGTGATGTACAAGTCTGTACACCGATTTAACGCTGTCGCCGCGGTGATACTCGGTCACGCGGAGCGCGGAAGAGACAGAACGGGACCGCGGGGACGGCTCAGTCGTCCGTGACGGGGGGAGCGACCGGCGCCTCCGGCTCGGCCGGCGCTTCCGGTTCGGTTTCGGTCGGCGCCTCCGGCTCGGCGGCGGCCGGCTCCGAGGCCGGTGCCCAGCTCAGGTCGCGCTCGTACTCGAACGCGCTGTGGTCGCGCGTCGGGTCGACGACCGTCAGCGAGAGCCAGTCGTGGTCCAGCAGTTCCGTCACCTCGTCGTGGTCGGCCAGCGCGTCGGTGACGCGTTCCACGGGAGCGTGCACGACCGTCGAGAGGCGGAGCGGCTGGTGGTACGGGACGCCGTCGGCGGCCATCAGCGACTGGCTGGGGAGCCCGGTCATCAGATCGCCGCCGTTCCCCTGGTAGACGCCGACGTTGCCGACGGGATTCTGCGTCGCCTTCGACCCGCTCCCGTAGGTCGCGTTGTCTACGGTCGAGAAGTAGTACTGCGCGTTGATCCACTGGGTGACGACCATCGGCCCGGCGAGGATCGCCTCGAGCGCGTCGCCGTCGGGGTCGGTCGACCAGTCGTACGAGTGGAGGAACGCGCGGCCGTCCAGGTCGAGGTCGCTCGTCAGCTCGCGGGGCCCGACGACGAAGCCCGCGTTGCCGGCCAGTCCCCACTCGGGGCGCGTCTCGGCCCAGTCGCCGGCGCGGCGCTCGGTCTCGCCGACGCCCGCCGAGGCGTCGGCGCCCATCGCGTCCGCGCGTTCGGCGGCCGCGCTCTCGCGGGCCGCCGCGAGGTCCGCGCGCAGCGCCGCGCGGTCGTCCGCGTGGCTCTCGGGCACGCCCCCGTAGAGCTCGATCTCGTCGGTCGTCGTGTTGTGTTCGCCGGCGAGGAAGACGGTGTCGTCGGGGACGTCGAAGCCGCGCTCGCGCAGCGCCGCCTTCACGTCGGGGTCGGCGCAGATCGCCGCGAGGACGCGGGCGTTCGGCCCGCCGGGGTTGCCGGCACACGCGCCGCAGTCGAGGCTCGAGTCGTAGGTGTTGTTGGTCGTCTCGCTCGCGTGGCCGGCGAACACCACGAGCCGGCCGAACTCCGTCCAGCCCATCAGATCGAACGCGGTCGCGGCGTACTCGACCTTCTCCTCTTGGGTCAGTCCGATCGGGAGATCGCCGGCGTAGGCGTGCTGGTGGTGGACGGTCTGCTCGCAGAACTCGCGGTCGTCGGGCACCGCGTCGTCCGCGGCCCCCAACAGGTCGCGAACGCGGCTCGGCACCAGCGTGCGGGCCGCGAGCGCCAGTCCGTACCCGCTCCCCGCGTTCTCCACGAAGCCGAAGGCGCTGGCGGGGTTCGTCTTCAGCTTCTTGACGACGGCACCCGCGACCTCGCGGACGCTCGACCGGCGGTCGCGGCGCGCCTGCGCGTCTCCGTCGGTCGGTATCTCGCTGATGCGGTGCTGGGGATCGAGGATGGGCGGGCAGGCGTCGACCGACACGTCGGCGTCGTACGCCTGATACTCCATCGGAACGCCGAAGAAGCCGGCGTACCCGTGGGTCTCGTACTCGCCCTCGTCCTCGATGTGACGCCGGATCACCTCCGACCGCGTGTCGATGCAGAACACCAACTGCGCGTCGGGGCGGGCCGACGGGTCGCTCTCGCCCGAGGAGTCGCCCCCGGCCGGCGGGTCGCTCTCGTCCGGCGACTCGCAGCCGGCCAGCGACCGGCTCTCGGCGAGCGACCGGCTCTCGGCGGTCACGCGCCCGACGACCTCGGAGCGGTAGCTCGCCTCCCAGGCGCTCAGAAACGACTCGGCGAGCTCGTCGGCCGGATCGGCGTCGGCGCTCCCGGGGTCAGTGGACGGCTCGACATCGACGCCGAACCCGTCGAGGAGCGCGAGGCGGACCGCGACGTAGTCCGCGAGCGTGATCGGGTGGGCCGACTGCCACGCCCCCTCGTCGTCCGCGCGCTGCTTGATGAACCCGGCCCAGCCCGGAAGCGCGGCCAGCTGTTCCTCGAAGACGGGGACCCACTGGCTCTCCGGGTACGGCTCCAAGACGGCCTCGATGGCCTCGGTCGGGGTCTCCGGGAGCGACGCGACGACCCCCTCGTCCGGGACGTCGGCGTCGTGCGCGGCCAGTTCGCGGAAGGCGGCGTAGAACCCCTCGTCGCGGTTCGGCATCGGCCACGCGGCGCCGCCCTCGTCGAGGAACGCCGACAGCCACTTCGTCAGCACGTGATCGACCCGCTCGGCCCCGGCGTCCGGCGCCGCCGACTCGACCGACGCGTCCACGCGTTCGAGCAGCGTCTCCGGGTCGGCCTCGAAGCCGCGGTCGGCGAGCTCCGCGGCGAGCGTCTCGCGGTCGATCCGGCCGTCGTCCAGCGCCGCGCGGAAGACCTCCCGACTCGGGTAGCCGCGTCCGCCCAACAGGTCGGCGGCCTGCGTCACCGCCTCGTCGAACGGGACGTTCTCGAACCCCGAGAGGGGGTTCGCCGTCACGAACGAGTGGATCGGCCAGACCGATCCGACCGTCGCCGCCGCGTCGTCGATGCCGTCGTGGATAGTGGATTGAGTGCTCATTGGACTCCTCCGCTGTCGTACTCCTCTGCGTTCGTCAGCACGGTTCCGGACGACGGGTGGCCCCAGTTCAGGAGCGCGACGTAGAGCCGGCGGCTGCGCTCGTGGAGGCCGGTCTCTATCGCCACGTACGCGGCGAGGAAGGCGGCGGCCACGAGCCCGTGTAGCGCGGTCAGTTCGGTCGGCGCCGAGACGACCGGGAGCCCGGTGAGGAGCGCCGAGACGCCCCTGTAGACGAGCGCGTACACGGTGATCGCCGGCAGGAAGACCAGCGGGACCGCCCCGTAGCGGACCGCCGGCGGAAGCGACGCGTGCCGGACCGCGCCCCGCGCCGCGTGGAGGGTCGTGAACACCACGAACAGGACGAGTAGCAGGCCGGAGTCGACGCTCGTTCCCTTCCCCGTCAGGAGCACGAACGCCGCGCCGCCCGCCAGTCCGGTCAGCAGCGTCACCGCGCCGTAGGCGACGCCGGAGACCCCCGTCCGGGGGGCCGACTTCCCGCTCGGGGCCGTCCGTTCGACCGCACCGCCCGCACCGAGGAAGTGGTAGGCCTTGTAGAAGCCGTGCAGGATGAGGTGGGTGACGGCGGCCCCGAAGAACCCCAGACCGGCCTGCATGATCATGAACCCCATCTGCCCCACCGTCGAGCAGGCCAGCTTGCTCTTGACGTCCGGCCGGACGGACTTGAGGAGCTTCCCGAGCAGCGCGCTGGTCGCGCCGACCGCGACGATAGCGAGCATGAGGCCGGCGTCGACGGTGACGACCGGCGCGAACCGGAGCAGCAGGACGCCGCCGGCGTTGACGAACCCGGCGTGCATCAGCGCCGACGCCGGCGTGGGGGCGGTCATCGACGAGAGCAGCCAGCCGTGGAACGGAAGCAGCGCGGACTGGATCATCGCCGCGAGGACGAGCGCGCCCGCGGCGACGACCCACAGAGGTCTGTTGTGTTTGTTGTTGGATTTATTTCATATACTCAATTACCGCAGCCCACGAA
>NZ_JARANT010000067.1 GCF_029889805.1 Halorubrum sp. Boch-26
CCGCCTCCCCGGGCCGCCCCGCCCCCGCGGTCGTCGCCGCGCTCGCGCGGGACGCCCTCGGCGACGACGCGGTCGCGTGCACGGCGCGGAGCGAGACGCTGCCGGCCGCCGAGCTCGACGACGCGACGCGGGTCGCCGACGAGATCGGGATCCGCCACGAGACGGTCACCTTCTCCGAGCTCGACGATCCGAACTTCGTCGCCAACGACGGCGACCGGTGTTACCACTGCCGGACGATGCGGCTCGGGCGGATGTACGAGACGGCCAAAGACCTAGGTATCGACACGGTGTGTGACGGGACCAACGCCGACGACCCCGGCGAGGGGCACCGCCCCGGCCTGCGCGCGGTCGAGGAGCTCGACGTGTTCTCGCCGCTTCTGGACGCCGGGATCTCGAAAGCGGAGGTCCGCGAGATCGCGGCGGCGTACGACCTGTCGGTCGCCGACAAGCCGTCGATGGCGTGTCTGTCCTCGCGGATCCCGACCGGACTCGAAGTGACGGAGGAGCGGCTGACCCGCGTGGAGAAGGCCGAGCGGGTGCTCCGTGAGTGGGGGTTCGAGGGGTTCCGCGTCCGCGACCACGACGGGCTCGCGCGGGTCGAGATCGCTCCGGACGAGCTGGAGCGCGCGCTCGATCCGGCGTTCGCCGACGCCGTCCACGAACACCTCACCGACCTCGGATTTGACCACGTCACCCTCGACATGGCGGGTTACCGGACCGGGAGCGTGAGCCCGGCTGGCGCGGAGAGAGACGACGCGGCGGACGGTGGCACAGCGGACGCCGCCGAGAGCGACGCGACCGACGGTGCGGCCCTCGATCTCGGCCGGCGGTACCCGCGCTGAGCGCGCGAACGAACCGCAACCGCGCAGTCCGTTATCACCCGTGAGACCCCGACGCGAACGCTTATATTCCGTGTTGAGAAACCGCCAGCCATGGGCGAAGCACAGACGCTCGCGGTCATCGCCGGCGGCGTCGGCGGGTCAGTCGGCGCGTTCGTCGGCGTCGCGGTCGGCGGGAGCGCGCTCACGGCGACGCTGACGACGCTCGTCGTCGCGCTGTTGGTGGGCGGCGGCGTGGTCGCGAGCGCGGTCATCGCCGGCGACGTGGAGTTCTTCGCGAGCGCCGACGGCGAGTAGGACGACCGGAGAACTTCGGCTGTGTATCTGTACGCGATCGAATGCCGTTTAGCGGGACCCGCATCCGAGGCTCCGGCTGATCGATTATAAACCGGTGACCGCAGCTCGGCGGTGAACACCGACGAAGCCCGGCCGCGAGGAGTCCTGCGCGCTCACCGTTACACACTGGCTCACTGCCGAGGAACTGTCTCACCCGTTCCTGCTCGCTATCAGATCGCTTCCCGGTACGCCTCCAAGGTCCGCTCCACGTCCTCCTCCGTGTGCGCGTAGGAGGTGAACTGACACTCGAACTGGTTCGCGGTGAGGAACACGCCTCGCTCTTTCATCTCCTGCCAGAACACGCGCTCCCAGCGGTCGGTCGCGACGCTGGCGACGTCGGCGCCCGTTTTCGGACAGCTGTCGTACCGGGCGCAGTCGGGATCTTGCCGGCACCCGCCCGCACAGCAGGCGTCCGGATCGTCGGGGGCGTCTCGGGTAAAGACCGTCTTGAACATCGAGTCCGTACCGACGACGGTGTACTCGGGCGCTCGCTCGGCGCATATCTCGGCTATCCCCTCGCGGAGCGTCCGCCCGAGCCGATTGACGTGCTCGTACACGTCGTTCTCGGCGGCGTACTCCAGCCCGGCCTTTCCGGCGGCCATCGTCACCGGGTGTCCGGAGAAGGTGCCGGACTGGAACACGTCGCCCGCGGGCGTGAACCCCTCGATCACGTCGGCTCGCCCGCCGACGGCGCCGACCGGGAACCCGCCACCGATGATCTTGCCGAACGTCGTCACGTCCGGGGTGACGCCGAACTTCGACTGCGCGCAGCCGAGTCCGCCCACGCGGAACCCGGTGATCACCTCGTCGAAGATCAGCAGGGCGCCGTGGTCGTCACACAGGTCACGGAGCGTCTCGTGGTAGCCGTCGATCGGAGCGACGATCCCCGTGTTGGCGAGGATCGGTTCGACGAGGACGGCGGCGATCTCGTCGCCGTGCTCCGCGAACACCTCCGCCGCGGCCTCCGGATCGTTGAACGGAATCGGGAGAGTATGCTCGGCGAACGCCTCGGGGATCCCGGCCGTCGACGGGTGCGCGTCACCCGGCGACCCCTCGACGAGCGTCGACTCTTGTGCGCCGTGGTACCCCCCCTGCATGACGACGATCTTGTCGCGGTCGGTGTGCCCGCGCGCGAGCCGCACCGCCGACACCGTCGCCTCCGTCCCGGAGTTGACGAACCGGATCGACTCGACGCTCGGGACGTGTCGCGCCACGAACTCGGCGTGTTCGACCTCGATCTCGGTGGGCGCGCCGTACATCGGGCCCTCCGCGACGTGCGACTGGACCGCCGCCTCGACCGGGTCTGGCAGGTCGTGGCCGTACAGCAGCGGTCCGTATCCCATCACCCAGTCGACGTATCGACTGCCGTCGGCGTCGATCACGTGGCCGCCGTCCCCCCGCTCGACGAAGAAGGGGTGCGGCATCGTCGCTCGGACGGAGGAGTTGACCCCGCCCGGCATGACTGACAGCGCGCGGTCGTACAGCCCGCGGGAGCGCTCGTGGTTCATGGCCGGCGGTTGGACCGGAGGGATGAAAGTAGTTGTCGACCGGGGCCGCGACGGGGTCGGATCCCCCGGGTTCGGGCCGGTCGGTGCCGCGGCTCGGTACCGCGGTGTCAGCGAGAAAACGCATGTCGAGATCGACCGATCGGTTCGCCTTCCCTCAAGCGTCGGCGCCGGTGGCGACTTACACCGCCTCCGGACCGGTCGTTCCGGTGCGGACTTGTAGCGCGTCCTCGACCGGCATGATGAACACCTTGCCGTCGCCGGGCTCGCCGGTCTTCGCCGCGTCGCTTATCGCCCCGGCGACCTCGTCGGCCGGGATGTCGGCGACGACGACCTCGACTTTCACCTTCTGGTGGAGGTCGACCGTGAACTCCTCGCCGCGCCACTGGCCCTTCTTCGCGGGCTGGCTACCGCGGCCGGAGACGTTCGTCACGGTGAGCGACGGCGCGTTGATCTCCGCGAGCGCCTGCTTGATCGCCCCGAGCTTGTCGGGGCGGACGACCGCCGTGACCATCTTGATCTCCGAGCCGGCCTCCTCGCCGCCGTCGGCGCGCGGAGAGTCGTCCGTGGTGTCGACGACGGAGGGACCGCCGTCGGTCGCGACGTTCGCGCGACCGAACTCGGGGTACGTCTCGACGCCGTGTTCGCTGACGTCCAGCCCGTCGCGCTCGTGGTCGGGGGTGACGCGGGCCTGCCCGACGGCCTTGAACGCGCCGAAGACCACGGCGGTCGCGACGACCGTCCACGCGGTGATGGCGACGACGCCGATGACTTGGGAGACGAGCAGGTCGACGGAGAAGCCGTTGATGCTGACGAACGGCAGCGCGACGACGCCGATGACGCCCGCGGAGCCGTGGACCGGGAACACCGCGCACACGTCGTCGATCTTCATCGTGTCCGAGACGAACTCGAACACCAGCGGGAGCTGGAGGCCGCAGACGAGCGCGACCAGGATGGCGCCCCACCAGGTGGCCAGATTCGCGATCCCGGTGACCGCGACGAGGCCGGCGAGCACGCCGTTGGCGACGTAGAGGGTGTCGACCTTCTTCGTGAGGTACATCGAGCCGAGCGCCGCGCCGACGGCGCCGGCGCCCATGCCGAGCGTCGTCGTCAGCGCGACGCGACCGACCGCGGCGTAACCGCCGAGCGCGAGCTCGCCGGACTCGGTGACCGAGAACACGGTCGCGGTCGTGCCGACGTTGAAGCCGTACCAGCCGAACGCCAGGATGAGGGTGCCGAGCACCGCGAACGTCATCGAGTGACCGGGGATGACGTTCGTGGATCCGTCCTCGCTGTAGCGGTCCATGCGCGGACCGAGCATGTACGCCGCGGTGAGCCCGGCGATACCGCCGACGCCGTGGACGATCATCCCGCCCGCGAAGTCGACGAAGCCGACGGCGGCGAGGGGACCGCCGCCCCAGGTGATGCCCGCGACGACCGGGTAGATGACCGCGGAGATGGCGACCGTGTACGCCACGTACGCACGGAGCTTCGCGCGGCCCGCGACCGCGCCGGAGACGATCGTCGCCGCCGTCATCGCGAAGACGGCGCCGAACAGCCAGCTGTTGATCCATCCGCCGTCGCTGAGTGCCGACGCCGGGGAAAATCCGCCGCCGCCCGCGACGCCTTCGATCCCGAAGCCGACCAGGAAGTAGACGAGGACGCCGACTCCCCACGTGAGGAGGTTCTTCGTGAGCTGGTTCGCGACGTTCTTCGCGCGCACCTGCCCCGCCTCGAGCATCGCGAAGCCGGCGTGCATGAAGAATATCAGGAAACAGACCATCGCGACCCACATCAGGTTCACGCCCTCTGCGAGGACGCTCGGATCGATGCTCGCGAGTACGCCGGTCGTCACGAATCTCCCACCTCAACTGAACGTACGTCCTTCAAACAGCGCGCTTCGTTCGTGTTCATGTGCTGAATCACGTTTCGACACCGGGGAACAAGAATATATAAACGTTCGAGTTGAGTTTCACAACAAAAATCTTTGATAATACAGAGTATGTCAGATATAAGGACGAATACATGGTGTTTAAGGATGTATTCTCGGCGAACTTTCCGCAATCTTTGCGATCGAACCGGACGGACGTTTTATAGCTTTGTTGTCAGAAACCCCCGTATCGACCGTTTTCGGGGCTCGCGGTCCCGGGCGCGGTGGCTGCTGGCGATTTTTGCCGATCGGTTTTCCGGTAATACCTGCAGTATGGCGTCAAACGACCGATATCTGCCGTTTCGGGCGTTCCACGAGGAAGTTTACGTTCGTCAACCGGATCTGTGGTTCAGTTTCCATCCGGGCGCCGTGCCGTTCGTTCGCGTTCGGATCGGCGACCGACGGTACCGGTCGAGCGGTCAGTTCCGGCTACTCCGGCTTCAGTCCCGCGCCCTGCACGCGCATCACGGCCTCGCCGTCGGCGAGGTTCGGCGCGTCGACGAGCCGGACGATCCGCTTGTCGCCCTTCGACTTGCGGAGGTACATCCGGAACGTGGAGGCGTGTCCGAGGATGTTCCCGCCGATCGCCTGCGTCGGGTCGCCGAAGTAGGAGTCGGGGTTCGACGCGACTTGGTTGGTGACGAGGATAGCGGTGTTGAACAGATCACCGAGTCGCATCAGGTCGTGGAGGTGCTTGTTGAGCTTCTGCTGCCGATCGGCGAGCTCGCCGCGGCCGACGTACTCGGCGCGGAAGTGGGCGGTCAGGGAGTCCACGCAGACGATCCGGACAGGCCACTCGCTCTCCTCGTGTTCGCCGGCGAGCTCCTTGGCCTTCTCCGCGAGCAGGATCTGGTGGTTGGAGTTGAACGCCTTGGCGACGTGGATCTGGTCGAGGAACGCCGCGATGAGCTCCTCCATCGCCTCCTCGTCGCTCGGGGTACCCTCGATCTCGCGCCGCTCCATCTCGTCGGCGAGGATCTCGTCGTCGAGTCCGCGCACCATGTCGTCGATCCGCTCCGGGCGGAACGTGTCCTCGGAGTCGATGAAGATACACCCGCCGTCGAGGCCCCCGTGCTCCGGCGGAAGCTGGACGTTGACGGCCATCTGGTGGGTCACCTGCGACTTCCCGGACCCGAACTCGCCGTACACCTCGGTGATCGACTGCGTCTCGATACCGCCGCCGAGCAGGTCGTCGACCTCGTCGATCTGCCACGAGAGCTTGCCGATCTCTTGGCGGCGTTCGAGCACGGTCGCGCCCGTCTCGAAGCCGCCGACGTCGGCCGCCTCCCGGGCGGCGTTGATAATGTCGCTGGCGGACGACTCGCCGATGTCCGCGGTGTTCGACATCTCGCCGGGGCTGGCGACGGCGATCGATTGGTAGCTCTCGAACCCGTTCTCGACGAGCTTGTCCGCGGTCGCTGGGCCGACTCCGGGGAGGTCTTCGAGTTCGTCTTCAGGCATGTACACGACCCTTGTTCGCCATTCCGTATAAAGACTGGTTTACACCCTAGTGAAAGTAAAATACACGCGGGCGACGCGCTCGGTACTGCGTCGGCTCCGTATGTGAGGCTCCGTGCGGGAACGCCCTCTCTCCGTGCGGGCGAAACTGGTCGGTCCGGAGAAACTCATTCCGCCGCGCCGCCGTCACGCCCGCCGCTCGGTCAGAACCCCACGCGCCGGACGTACCCGAGCTCGCGGATCTCGACGAGCAGCTCCCCGGGCAGCTCCGCGTCGGTGATCACGTACAGCTTCGGGTCGTCGGTGAACTCGGGGTCCTCGCTCAGCACCTGCCGGATCGAGACGCCGTGGTCGGCCAATATTCCGGTCACCTCGGCGACGATCCCGGCCTCGTCGGCGGCGGCGACCTCGATGGTGAGGACGGTGAGATCGAGGACCGGCGCCAGGTCCATCAGGCTCGGCACCGACGAGATGTTGGTGAAGATGCGCTTCAGATCGGGGTCGTCTAAGATCGCGTCCGTCGTCGAGTCGACCACCCGCCGGTCGACGTCGAACTCGCGCGCGATCCCGGTGTACGGGATCTCGATCCCGCCGGAGACGACGCGGCCCTCCTCGTTGACGGAGAAGCCGCGCTCTAAGAACAGCCGGATGACGGCCTGCTGGCTCGGTGACCCCTCGAACTTCTCGAGGATCTCGTCGAACATTCGTTACTACGTGCGGAGGCGGCGCGTCGGTATAAATGAGGGTGCGTCGCGCCCGTCGGGACGCCTGCAACGCCGATCAGTCTGCCAGGCCCGCGTACGCCCCGCCGAGCACGATCCCGTACGCGAGGTGACCGATCGCGCTCAGCGCGCTGACGTTGGGAAGCGGCGGATTCGCCGGAGAGCCGGCGGCGGAGAGCCACACCGGCATCACGATCACGGCCAGCGCGACCCAGACCGCGAGCCCGTACGCCGCGCCGACGCCGAGCGACGCCCCGGCGCGTTCACCGACCGAGGGCTTCAGCCCGACGAGCGCGGCGAAGCCGACGCCGAGGACGGCGCCGTGAGACAGGTGGATAACCCACCCGACGAACGGCGCTTCCGGCGGTGCGAGCCCGTACATCGACGGGATCACGACTTCCAACAGCGGGGCGGGAATCACGTACGCCATCATGAGTCCGAAGACGACGCTGGCGGCGAGCCCGCCGATCACGCCCGCCTTCCAGTCGCCCGTCTCGGTCGATACCTCGCTCGTCGCGGTCGCGGTTTCGGTCGCCATGACGCTTCGGCAGTCGCACAAGAATCGGTAATATATGCTGGTTACGTGCGTTCGCGGTGCACGGTCCCCGAACACATATCAGCCGTCGAGTCGACCTCGCTCGGACAGACCGTCGACTCGCCACATCTCCGGACCACTTCCGCCGCGGCACCCAACTCCTTTTAGCCGACGGCGACGAACTCCGTCCCGTGTCAGAGCCGCCGCATCTGCGGTTCTTCCCGTACGAAGAGCCGTATCCGAACCAGCGCGAGGCGATGGACAGGATCGCCAACGCGCTGGACCGCGGACAGGACGTGCTGTTCGAGGGGGCGCCCGGGACCGGAAAGACCCTCTCCGCGCTCGTCCCGGCCTTGGAGCACGCCCGCGAGCACGACCGGACGGTCGTGATCACGACCAACGTCCACCAGCAGATGCGGCAGTTCGTCGAGGATGCCCGCGCGATCACCCGCGCCGAGCCGATCCGCGCGGTCGTATTTAAAGGAAAGTCGTCGATGTGCCACATCGACGTCGACTATCAGGAGTGTCAGACCCTCCGAGACACCACCCGCGAGCTGGTCGAAACCGAGAGCGACGTCCGCGAGCTGGAGGCGCGCCAGCGCGAGCTGCTCGCCGAGAGCCGCGAGGGCGACGCTGGGGCGGCGGAGGCCCGCGAGGCGATCATGGACGAGCTCGACGAACTGGAGGCCGAGATCGACGAGTACGAGACCGCGAACGTCTGCGCTCACTACCGGAACAACCTCGTCGAGGACACCGACGAGTTCTTCGGGTGGCTCTTCGAGGACGTCCGCACCCCCGAGGACGTGTACGCGTACGCGGACGAGCGCGAGCTCTGCGGCTACGAGCTGCTCAAGGAGGGGATGGAAGGAGTCGATCTGGTCGTGTGCAACTACCACCACCTGCTGGATCCGAACATCCGCGAGCAGTTCTTCCGGTGGATCGACCGCGACCCCTCCGAGATAATCACCGTCTTCGACGAGGCCCACAACGTCGAGGACGCCGCCCGCGACCACGCCACCCGAACCCTCACGGAGTCCACGCTCGACGCCGCCTTGGAGGAGCTCACCGACAGCGATGACTCCCGCGCGGACGCGGCCGAGAACGTCGTCCGCGCGTTCCGCGACGCCCTGGTCGCGACGTACGACGACGCGCTCGGGTTCGGCGAGCGCGAGTCGGTCGGGGAGAACTGGGAGGACCTCTCCGTCGCCAACGAGGACCGACGAGACGACCTCACGCTCGCGTTCCTCCGCAACTACGAGGGGAAAGGGATCGACACGGAGACGGAGCTGGCCGTCCAGCTCGGTGGGGCGCTCGACGAGGAGTACGAGCGCCGCTACCGCGACGGCGAGACCACGACGCGGAGCGAGTGTCAGACGCTGCAGGTCGCCCGGTTCGTCTCGACGTGGATGGAGGAGGGGACCGAGCTCGGGCAGTACCCCGTCGTCTCCGTTCGCCGCGACGGCGCGGCCGACGAGGTGTACGGCCGCGCCGAGCTGTACACCTGTATCCCCCGCCGGGTGACCGAGGAGCTGTTCGGCGAGGTCGCCGCCTCGGTGCTGATGAGCGCCACCCTCCGTCCCTTCGACGTCACGAAGGACGTGCTCGGCTTGGCGGACGTGGCGGCGCTCGCCTACGAGATGGGGTACCCCGAGGAGAACCGCCGAACGTTCGCGGTCGACACGCCGCCGCTGTTCGCCTCCGAGCGAAACGACCCGGAGACCCAGGAGACGGTGTCGTCGGTGCTTCGCGACGCGATCCGATTCACTCCGGGGAACACGCTCGCCTTCTTCCCCTCGTACGCGGAGGCAGAGCGCTACCACGAGCGGCTCGGCGGCTCGGCGGGCGGCGGCGCGGCGAGCCGCGGCACCGGCGCTGGCGGCGGACTCGTGGGCGCCGACCTCGGATCCCTCTATCTCGACGCTCCCGGCGAGGACGAGGAGGAGCTGCGTCGCACGTTCGTCGAGAGCGACGACGCGACGCTGTTCACCTCGCTGTGGGGAACGCTCGCCGAGGGCGTGAGCTTCGACGCCGACGACGCCCGGACGGTGGTGGTCGTCGGCGTCCCGTACCCGCACCTCTCAGACCGGATGGAGGCGGTTCAGGACGCGTACAACCGGGCGTTCGCCGACCGCGATCGCGCCCGCGACCCCGGGTGGGCGTACGCGGTCGAGATCCCGACGATCCGCAAGACTCGACAGGCGATCGGGCGCGTGGTCCGCGGCCCGGACGACTTCGGGGTCCGGATCCTCGCCGACCGTCGGTACACGACCGCCGACATGGGGAAGTACTCGGTCCGCGGCGCGTTCCCGCCGGAGGAACGGGCGGAGCTGCTCGATATCGACCCCGAGAAACTGAAGTTCGCGATGCTGAACTTCTACGGCGACCACGACGCGTACGACGGGGCACCGCCGGAACCCTGATCTCTACCCGGGCATCGTCGCGAGCAGCAGCGAGACCCCGAGCAACACGATCCCGAGCAGCGTCGTGATCACGGCGTGAATCACGGTCATCCCGACCACGATCCGCCGGGGCTGATCGTAGCTCCACGCGAACATCGCGCCGTCGACGAGCAGCGCCGCGGGGACGAGCAGCGCCGCGGGGACGGCGAACGCCCCCCCGACAACGCCGATGACCGCCGGGAGCGGGCCGACGTAGAGTGCGCGGCGCGGGTCGATGTCGCCGAGGACGTTCCGGGCGGCGAGGTGGGCGGTCACGGAGAGGAACAGCGCGAACAGGAGCGTCGTCCCCAGCACCGTGATCGGCGTCACCGTCTGTAAGAGCATACGCGAGCTACGGGACGACGGGTAAAAGTGGTCGCGGGATCGGGTGGTCGCGGGATCGGGTGGTCGTGGGACGGGGTCGAGCGAGATCGCGGATCAGGCGAGCAGCCCGAGACCGTCCAGCTCCTCGACGATCACGTCGACGGCGGCGGCCGCGTCGTCGGGGCTCGTCCCGCCCGTGACGACGAGCTTCCCGCTGCCGAACAACAGCGCCACGACGTCCGGCTCGTCGAGCCGGTAGACGAGCCCGGGGAACTGCTCCGGCTCGTACTCGATGTGTTCGAGCCCGAGCCCGATCGCGATCGCGTTGAGATTGAGGCTCTCGCCGAGGTCGGCGGACGTGACGATGTTCTGGACCGTGATCTCGGGCTCGTCGATCGGGATCTGGAGGGCCCGGAGCTCGTCGAACACGATCGCGAGACTCTCGTGGACGGCGTCGATGGAGTTCGCGCCCGTACACACGATCTTCCCGGACCGAAAGATAAGCGCGGCCGATTTCGGGTCCGTGGTGCGGTAGACGAGCCCGGGGAACTGCTCGGGGTCGTAGTCGGCGCCCTCCAGGTCCATCGCGACGCTCTGGAGATCGAGCTCCTGCCCGATCCCCGTGGAGGCAACGACGTTCTCTATCGTGATCGTCTCCTTCGGATCGGCCATTACTACCGTTACGATCGCTTGAAACACTTAAAAAGGTGCGTGGTCGGAACCGCTATCCTCTTGCGAGCGCGCGTTCGACTCCGAGGCGTGTACTGGCTCGAACTCGCCGGGGAGACGGACGCGTTCGCCGCCCGCGAGGCCGCGACCGCGGCGACCGGCGTGGAGCTGCTCGCGCCCGGGGTCGCGAGCGCCGGGAGCGTCGGTCTCGGCGGCTCCGGTACGGCGGGCGACGGCGGCGTGAGCCGCGAGGACGACCGTGCCGCGGTCCGCCGGCTCGCCTACACCCGCGCCGCCCACGAGGGGATCGCCCGCACGGACGCCGACCTCGGCGCCGCCGCCGCCGCGCTCGACGCCGCCCCGCTCGATCGCTCGGGCACGGTCGCAGTGCGGGCCCGCAACGTCCGGAACACGACCGCCATCTCGACGACCGACGCCGAGCACGAGCTCGGCGGCGTCCTCGTCGATCGCGGGTTCGATGTCGACCTCGACGACCCAGACCACGTCCTGCGCGCCCTGTTCGCCGCGGGCGAGCGCGACGACCACGACGCGGTTCCCGGCGCCGACGGCGGCGACGCGTCGGTCTGCGCGCTCGGCTGGGTCGCCGCCGAGGCGGCCCGCGACTTCGCCCCGAAACCGACCGACCGGCCGTTCTTCCAGCCGGGGAGCATGGCGCCCGCCGACGCCCGCGCGTACGCCAACCTCGCCGGCGCCGCGTCCGGTCGGACCCTCCTCGATCCGATGTGCGGCACCGGCGGGCTCCCCCTCGAAGCCGGGCTCGTCGGGAGCGACGTGATCGCCTGCGACGCCCAGCGGAAGATGGTTCACGGGACGCGGGAAAACCTCCGGGAGTACGTGGGCGGCGCGGGCGAGACCCCGCGAGGCGACGGTCCCGAGAGCCCGAACTGGCACGTCGCCCGCGGCGACGCCACGGCCCTCCCCCTACGCGACGACGCGGTCGACGGCGTCGCCTTCGACGCGCCGTACGGCCGCCAGTCGAAGATCGCCCGCCACGAACTCGCCGACCTCGTCTCGGGAGCGCTCGCGGAGGCCGCTCGGGTCGCGCCCCGCGCCGTCGTCGTCGCCGACCGCGACTGGCGCGGGCCGGCGCGCGCGGCGGGCTGGACGGTCGACGCCGCCTTCGAGCGTCGGGTCCACCGGTCGCTCACCCGGCACGTGCTGGTGCTCGACCGGGCGTGAGTCCGGCCCGTCTCGCGGAGTGACCGCCGTGAGCGCGACGAGAACACGGCGTGATCTACCGTCCCGAGAGTGAACGACCAGTCGGTGATACTCGGCATCTGAGCGTCGCAGCCGACAAGTTTCAGTTTCACTCTCCCTCCGGGCAACGGTTAAGTGGACGGCCTCTCGTGGTGTGCACATGACCGGGGACGCCGGCGGCGACATGCTCTCGTGGGACGAGTCGGTGTTCCGCGACGAGTCGGTGTTCGAGATCGACCACGTCCCCGAGACGTTCCGCCACCGCGAGAGCCAACTGGAGAGCTTAAAGTACGCGCTCCGCCCAGCTGTCCGCGGCTCCCGCCCGCTCAACACGATGGTGCGCGGCCCGCCCGGGACCGGGAAGACCACCGCGGTCCAGAAGCTGTTCGGCGAGCTCGGCGCCCGCACCGACGTTCGGACGGTCCGCGTCAACTGCCAGGTCGACTCGACGCGGTACGCCGTCTTCTCGCGGCTGTTCGAGGGGATATTCGACTACGAGCCGCCCTCCTCCGGGATCTCCTTCAAGAAGCTGTTCGGCCAGATCACCGACCGGCTCGTCGAGGAGGACGACGTGCTCGTCGTCGCCTTAGACGACGTGAACTACCTCTTCTACGAGAACGAGGCCTCGGACACCCTCTACTCGCTGCTTCGCGCCCACGAGGCGCACTCGGGCGCGAAGATCGGCGTCATCGTCGTCTCCTCCGATTTGGGGCTCGACGTGATCGACGACCTCGACACCCGCGTGCAGTCGGTGTTCCGCCCGGAGGAGGTGTACTTCCCCGTCTACGACGCGACCGAGATCTACGACATCCTCTTCGAGCGCGCGAAGCGCGGGTTCCACGACGGCGTCATCGGCGACGCCGAGTTAGAGCGCGTCGCCGACCTCACCGCCGAGAGCGGCGACCTCCGCGTGGGGATCGATCTCCTGCGCCGCGCCGGGCTGAACGCTGAGATGCGCGCCTCGAAGACGATCGCGGAGGAGGACGTGGAGTCGGCGTACGACAAGTCCAAGCACGTCCACCTCTCGCGGTCGCTCCGCGGACTCTCGGAGTCCGAGCGCGCCCTCGTCCGCGTGCTCGCGGAGAACGACGGCGAGCGCGCGGGGACGGTGTACGAGGCGTTCCACGAGGAGACGGACCTCGGCTACACCCGCTACTCCGAGATCATCAACAAGCTCGACCAGCTCGGCGTGATCGAGGCCGAGTACGCCGACGTGGAGGGACGCGGCCGCTCCCGCGAGCTCTCCTTGGCCTACGAGGCCGAGGCGGTGCTGGACCGGCTGGAGTAGCCCGACGCCTTTTCAACCGCTCCCGCACAGTCGGAGGTATGAAGACGAGCGGCGGCGGCGACGCGGCGAAGCGACGCGCCGGCGAGTCGGCGGCGACGGCGGTCGACGACGGCGACGTCGTCGGGCTCGGGACGGGCTCGACCGCGGCGCACGCGATCCGGCGGCTGGGCGAGCGGGTCGACGCCGGGCTGGACGTGCGCGGCGTCCCGACCTCGTTCGCGAGCCGCGAGCTCGCCGCCTCCGAGGGGATCCCCCTGCTCGACCTCGACGAGGCGGTGGGGCCCGACGCGCCCGGGGTCGACGTGGCGATCGACGGGGCGGACCAGGTCGCGGTCGGCCGCGGAGACGAGCCGACCGCGGGTGCCCTGATAAAGGGCGGCGGCGCCGCGCACGCTCGGGAGAAGCCGGTCGACGCCGCGGCCGACCGCTTCCTCGTCGTCGCCGACCCCTCGAAAGAGGCGCCGGTCCTCGACAGGGCTGTCCCCGTCGAGGTGCTGCCCGCCGCTCGCTCGGTCGTCGCCGAGGCGGTCCGCGGGACGGGCGGCGAGCCGACCCTCCGCCGCGCCGAGCGGAAGGACGGGCCGGTCGTCACCGACAACGGGAACCTCGTGCTCGACTGCGCGTTCGGCGAGATTCGGGGGCCCTCAGGGCTCGCGACGACGCTCTCGACGACACCGGGCGTCGTCGAACACGGGCTCTTCGTCGACCTCGCCGACGAGGTTCACGTCGGGACGAACTCCGGAGTTCGGGTGCTCACGCGCTGACCTCGCGGACCCGGTCCCCCGGACACCAGCGAAACGAACGCGTCGCTGACGGTGAGGTGTGAGACGGACGCGTCGCTCTCCGGTCGGCGCGCGGTCGAAAAAATCGGATCGGAGGTCGCGTCCGCCTTAGAGGTCGCGCGGCTGGACCGTCTTCCGGTCGTTGGCCTCGGCGCGGCGCGCGGCGTCTTCAAGCAGCTCGTCCACTTCGTCGTCCAGCGCGTCGTAGAAGTCCGAAGCGACGTTCTTGTCGTCCAGGGCTTCCTTGACGGCCGCTTTGACAATAAGGTCTGCCATGCGATCGGTGGTACCCGTCGACAGTTAATAAGAGTTCCTGAATTCGACCGCGAGGGGCTCCCTGCGGCCCGTTCGCGAGGGGTCGGGGGAACGCTCTCTTATAAACTTTGTGAGAACGGTCGGCGATCGGAAACGATTTCGCCCGGATCGACTCGGAATGGCCCCGGAATCGATCCGGAATCGCCCCGATCCGGCCCGGGTCGGTCCCGAACGCGGGCCGGATCGCTCGTCTCGACCCCGCGCG
>NZ_JARANT010000068.1 GCF_029889805.1 Halorubrum sp. Boch-26
GCGGAGATGTGTACATGAGACAGGTCGGGGAGGGAGGGCAACAGCCGCGACATGGCCGCCACTCCGCGCCGTGCGGATACAAATTTGTTGGATCGACAACGACCTCGCCCGCCCGCTATCGACTCACAAACCCTAAACGCGGCGAGAGGGTACGTCCCGGCAATGACAGAGACGCCAGAGGGCTCCGACGGCGCGTCCACGCCCCCGACGGCGAACGACTCCGCGGCGTCCGACCCCGCGGCGACCTCCGGGACGATCGATGGCGACGGGGTCGCCTCCGCGACGGTCGACGGGAGCGAGTCCGGCTCCGTGACGGTCGTCGGGACCGCCCACGTCTCCGAGCGCTCGGTCGACGAGGTCGAGGAGACGATCGATCGCGAGCGGCCCGACGTCGTCGCCGTCGAGCTCGACGAGGGCCGGTACCGCCAGATGCAGGGCGAGACCCCCGACGACCTCGACGCGAGCGACCTCCTCCGCGGGAACACGGTCTTCCAGTTCCTCGCGTACTGGATGCTCTCGTACGTCCAGACCCAGCTCGGCGACCGCTTCGACATCGAGCCGGGCGCGGACATGCGGGCGGCCATCGATGTCGCCGAGGGGCTCGGTATCGACGTCGCCCTCGTCGACCGAGACATTCAGACGACGATACAGCGCTTCTGGGCCCGGATGACGCTCACAGAGAAGCTTCGGATGGTCGGCGGGCTCGCGTTCGGCGTCACCGACTCTCGGGTCGTCGGCGTGCTCGCGGGGCTGTTCGTCGGGATCATCGCGGGGCCGGCGATCGGGCTGTTCGGCGGCGCCTTCGGGATCACGAACGCACTGTTGACGAGCGTGACCGGCGGGGTACTGGTCGCCGTCGCCGTCGGCATTGCCGTCGATCAGATCGGGAAAGTCGCGCTCTCCCCGGACGGTCGGCTCTTCGCGGCGAGCGGACTCGGCGTGAGCGTCGGGCTCGTCGCGGCGGCCTCCGGCGTCGCGAACGGGCTCGTCTCGACGTACCTCGGCGGGTTCGCAGTGACGGCGATCGGCAGCCTCGGACTCGGGATCTCGATCGGCCTGACGCTCGGCGTGGTCGTGGCAGGGGTGCTCGGACTGACCGACCGCGGAGGAGAACCGGAGCACGGCGGTATCGAAGAGCTCGGCGTCGAGGAGCTCACCGACACCGACGTGGTGACCATGATGATGGAGGAGTTCCGCCAGTTCTCGCCGGGCGGCGCCGAGGCGCTCATCGACGAACGCGACGCCTTTATCGCCCACCGGCTGGTCGCCCTCCGGGCCGCGGGCAGGGACGTCGTCGCGGTCGTCGGCGCGGGCCATCAGGCCGGGATCGAGCGGTACCTCGCGAATCCCGCGACGCTCCCCGCGATGGAGGACCTCGTCGGTCGGGAGCGAGGAGGCGGACTCCCGTGGAAGAAGGCCATCGGCTACGCGATCACCGTCGGCTTCGTCGGCTTCTTCGTCCTGCTCGCGCTGGCGGGCGTCGAGAACGCCTTCCTGTTCCGGCTGTTCGGCGCGTGGTTCCTCATCAACGGGATCTTCGCGTTCGCCTTCGCGAAGGTCGCGGGCGCGCGGTGGAGCTCCGCGGGCGTCGGCGGCGCGGTCGCGTGGATGACCTCGATCAACCCGATGCTCGCGCCCGGTTGGTTCACCGGCTACGTCGAGCTCCGGCACCTCACCGTCAACGTCGGCGACATCGGCACGCTCAACGAGCTGCTCTCCGACGAGACCCAGTCGCCCTCGCAGCTCGTTTCGGCGATGCTCGACGTCCCCCTGTTCAAGCTCATCATCGTCGTCGCGATGACGAACGTCGGCAGCATCGTCGCGAGTTTCCTGTTCGCCGTCTACGTGATCCCGGCGATGTTCGGCGCCGAGGTCGGCGGCGTCGACGAGGTGGGCCGGCTGCTGATCGACGGCGCCGGTACCGGCGCGAAGCTGATCCGCAACGTCCTCTTGGGCGGGGGTGGCGCGTGACCCGGCTCGCGTCCGGAGGGACCGCGTGAGCTCCGCCTTCCGGGGCCGCCGGATCGCCGGCCTCTACTTCAGCGGCACGGAGCTCCGCGACCTGCTCGTCGCGTGGCTCGCGCTCGGCGTCGCGTTCACGCTCTTCTTCGTCAACGGCACCGCCGGCTTCGGCCGGCTGCTCGCGGCGGGGGTCGTCCCGCCGCTGCTCGTCGGCCTGCTCACCGCGGGCGTCGCGTTCCTCCTCCACGAGATCGCGCACAAGGTCGTCGCGGTCCACTACGACCAGGTGGCCGAGTTCCGGGCCGACAACAGCATGCTGTTCCTGGCCGTGATGAGCTCCCTCTTAGGCTTCATCTTCGCGGCCCCCGGCGCCGTGCACCACCGCGGCCGGCTGACCCCGCGGGAGCACGGTCACATCGCGCTCGCAGGCCCGGTCGTCAACCTGCTCCTCACGCTCGTCTTCCTGCCGGCGCTCCTGCTCGGCCCCGTCGTCGGCAGTCCCGTGATCACCCTGATCGGCTCCCGTGGGATCGCGATCAACGTCTTCCTCGCGGCGTTCAATCTGATCCCGTACGGTCCGCTCGACGGGAAGACCGTGCTCGACTGGAGCAAGCCGGCGTGGGCCGGCTTCTTCGTCGTCTCCGTCCTGCTTACGGTCGGACTGGTCTTCGTCATCGGGCTCGGCTTCGGCGGACCGTTCTGAGTCGGGCCGCGCGTTCCGGCCGCTGTCGTTTCGCACCGTTGCCGCTCGCCTCGGCGGGAACGGTGCGCTTTTGCTCCGCGGGCGTCCCTCGACACACATGACCGAGGGCGACGGCGGAGACGACGGCGACGAGGAGGAAGCGAGCGCGAGCGGCGACGAACTCACCTACGCCGACGCCGGCGTCGACATCGACGCCAGCGAGGCGGCGACCGCGGCGCTGATCGGCGCGGTCGGCGACGCCGAGGGCGACTACGCCGGGCTCCTCGACATCGGCGACCGGTACCTCGCGCTCGCGACCGACGGCGTGGGAACGAAGCTCCTCGTCGCCGAGGCGCTCGGCGACTACTCGACGGTCGGCATCGACTGTATCGCGATGAACGTCAACGACCTGGTCGCCGCCGGCGTTCGCCCCGTCGCGTTCGTCGACTACCTCGCCGTCGACGAGCCGGACGAGCGGTTCGCCGAACAGGTCGGCGCCGGCCTCGCCCGCGGCGCCGAACTCGCCGACATGGAACTCGTCGGCGGGGAGACGGCGGTGATGCCGGACGTAATCTCGGGGCTCGACCTCGCGGGCACCTGCGCCGGGCTCGCCGCCAAAGACGCCGTCTTCGACGGCGCTGCGCGGCCGGGCGACGCGCTCGTCGGCTGGCGCTCCTCGGGGATCCACTCCAACGGACTGACGCTCGCCCGCGAGGCCGCGATCCGCGAGCACTCGTACGCCGACCCGTGTCCGTTCGAGGGGTACGAGACGGTCGGCGAGGCTCTGCTGGAGCCGACTCGGATCTACACGGACCTGCTCGACCCGATGCGCGAGCACGACGTGCGCGGCGCGGCCCACGTCACCGGCGGCGGGTGGACGAACCTGACGCGGCTCGGCACGAATCGGTACGTCGTCGACGACGCCTTCGACCCCCAGCCCGTCTTCGAGTTCGTGCAGTCCGAGGGGAGCGTCTCGGACGAGGAGATGCACCGCACGTTCAACATGGGCACCGGCTTCGTCGCCGCCCTCGACCCCGACGCGGCCGAGTCGCTGGCGGCGGCGACGGACGGACGCGTGATCGGACGGGTTGAAGAGCAGAGCGGAGACGCGGGGACCGTCGCGATCCGCGGAATGGAGTTATAAATCGTTGACGGCGCGGTGACCATCGCCACCGCCCCAGCCGCTCAGTTATACGTGGCCGTTAGCGAACGGACGGCAATCACCTCCAAAGCCCGCACGGCACCGCAACCGCACCTCACACCTCCCCAACCTCGCGGCTCACGGCTTCGCCGCTCGCGTTCGCCGCGTCCCTCGCACGCGCTCCGAGCGGCCGCTTCTAAACGGCCGCTCGAAGGCGCGCGCCGCCGCACAGATCGTTTACGATGAATCGCCGTTCTGTGCGGCCTCGACGCGCTCCGCCGTCGACTCCAGCGCGTCGGCGAGGGTTCGCGCCTGCGCCGGCGCCAGTTCGACCTCGTCGGCGTGGGCGGGGAGCCGATCGACCGCCGTCCCGTCCAGTTCGACTTCCAGCGTAACGTGCTCGGGGTCTTCCCGTGGCGCGGTGACGTTCACGACGCCCGGCGCGTCGGCCTCGAACTCGTGTCCGCGGGCGCGTCCCTCGACGAGATCGAGGGTCGTGTACGCGTTCACGCGGAGCAGTCGATCGCTCATTCCGTCCATCCTCCGATCGAGACCCGCATCGTCAGTCGTCCGCCGGCGTCGGCGGGGCCTCGTCGAGCCCGTCGTTCTCGGCGTACGGGTACCACGTGCGCTTCGTGTTGTGCATCATGGGATCCTCGTAGTCCGTCTCCTCGGGATCGACGAGCGCGTCGAGTTCGTCGTCGTCGTGACGGGCGACGAACGCCCGGAACGACTCGCCGTCGTCGCGCTCGGCGGCGAAGCTCTCGACCAGGTTCGCGATCGCGCCCGGCACCTCGTCGACGGGCACGCGCTGGGTGACCCACCGGGCGAACTGCGGGTCCTCGCCGAGCCCGCCGCCGAGACCGACGTCGAGCGCCTCCACCGGGTCGCCGTTCTTTCTGGTCTTCATCCCGCGCAGGCTCACGTCCGCGATCTGCGGCTGCGCGCACGACGCCGTACAGCCGGAGAGGTGAACGTGGAACTCGTCGACGTCGTCGGGGAGGTCGACGTTCTCCTTGAGCCACCGAGCGAAGCGGACCTGCCGGTTCTTCGTCTCGACGATCGACAGCGAGCAGAACTCGGTACCGGTACAGGCGACGGAGCCGCGCATGAACGGAGACGGCGCCGGAGAGTAGTGGTCGAGCAGCGGCTCGTCGAGGAGTTCATCGAGCTCCGCGTCGGGCACGTCGGTGACGATGACGTTCTGGCGCTGGGAGAGCCGGACCTCGCCGGAGCCGTACTTCGCAGCGAGGTCGGCGAGGTCAAGCACGTCGCTCGCTCCCATCCGCCCGACGAGGACGTTCAGGCCGACGAAGTTCCTCCCGTCTTTCTGCTCGTGAACGCCGATCAGATCGTTGCGCTCTCCCTCGCCCGCGTTGTATGTGTACTCCTCGCGGACGTCGCGGCCGGCGGTCTCCAGTTCGAAGTCGACGTACTCCTCCTGGAGCGTCTCGCGGACCGTCTCGGCTCCCCACTCGTCGACGAGAAATTTCACTCGGGCGTTGTATCGATCCTCGCGATCGCCGTAGTCTCGGAAGAGCGCGGAGAGGCCGCCGGCCACGTCCGCGACCTTCCCGGGCGGCACCCAGACGTCGATATCGCGGGCGAGACGCGGTTCGTTGCGGGCGAGCCCGCCGCCGACCCGGACGTTGAACCCGACGGCGTCCTCGGTTCCGGCTTCGTCCCCCTCGGCCGCCTTGTACGCGGGCTCGAACGCGAGGTCGTTGATGTCGCCTTGGCCGGAGCCGTCGGCGGAGCCCGTCACCGACACCTTCCACTTCCGCGGGAGGTTCGTGTGATCGTCGTTCCCTTTGAACGTCTCGTTGAGCTCGCGGATGACCGGCCACGCGTCGATCACCTCCTGTCCGTCCTTCCCGGCGACCGGGTTCCCGACGATGTTCCGCCACGAGTCGCCACACGCCTGTTGGGCCGAGAGCCCGTTCTCTTCTAACTTCTCGAAGACGGCCGGCACGTCCGAGAGCTCGATCCAGTGCAGTTGGATCGACTGTCGGGTGGTGAAGTCGGCGTAGGCGTCGCCGAAGATCGGGTTCGTGCCCGGGCCGCGGGCGTATTCGTCGGCGATCTCGCCGACGACCCGGAGCTGTCCCGGTTCGAGCACGCCGTTCGGGGTCCCGATCCGCATCATGAAGTACCCCTCCTGGCCGTTCCGCTGATGGTACAGTCCCCACCATTTGAACCGTTCGAACCAGGCGTCGCGCTCGTCGTCCGGGATCGAGTCGAACCCCTGTTCGGCGAACTCGAACAGGTGGGCGCGAATCTCGTTCCCGTACACCTCCGATTTCCAGTTTTCGACGTCCGTTGGCATCGATATCGGATACACCCGACACCCACATAGCTGACCGTGTGGAGTCAACCTTTCCCGGTGGTTTATTTCACAGGCAGTTGTTGCCGGTGTATTCGCTTTCGGGAGCGCCTAACCGCCGATCGGCCGAACTCGACGAACTCACCCTCCCGTATCCGTCCAACTGGGAGCCATCCTGTCGTCCCCGTCGCGCCGCACGCGATACACTGCCCGTGAACGCGCGTCTCGATCGCCGACCCGTCGACGCCGACCGCCTGGAAGTTCTCGACGACCAGATCGACCAGATCACAATCACAGAAATCGGGCGCGTCGAGACGCCACAGTTCGCTAACACGTACTTCTCGAGAATCGTCGATGGATAGCCACGCCCCGTCGTCGAGGACGCGCAAGCGGGTGGTCACACTCGCCATTCGGTTTCGACGAATCAAACGATGCCGATGCTCGCAAACGACGACGCCGTTGGAAACGACGATACGGAGACAAACCGCCCGACCGTGAGCGTATTCGAGAGCTCTACCGCGTCAAGGATACCGGATGACCCTTCCGGTAGCAGGGAGTAGTGGTTCGATTTGCTCGTGTGACGGCACTTATGATCGGTGCAGTAGTACCTCGATCCGATGATTGATCCGACCCTCGACCGCTCCGTCGATCGATCCGCCGACGCGGACGACGACAGTACGTACCGACAGCACGCGTCCGCGGACGTCGCGCCCGAACTCTTCGAAGACGGTCCGGCGCAGCGATGACCGATCGATCCGAACCGAGCGCTGGCGACGAGCCGGAGGCCGACACAGACCCGGATGCCAGCGAGCCGACGGACACGGAATCGACTCCGGAACGCGACGGTACGAGCCACCTCGACGACGTCGAGGACGGTGCCGGGTGTACGGAGATCTGGGAACACCTCTCCGAGAGCCGGCGGACTGAACGCGACGCCTGAACGCTCGTCTCGAGGAATTGCCGGGAAAACGCCTACGACAGGTGCGCGGCGATGTCCGCCTCGGTGATTATTCCGACCGTCTCGCCGCCGTCGGTGACCATCACGGCCTTGTAGTGGTCCAGCAGATTCCGGACCTCGTCGACCGTCGCGTTCGGGGCGACCGTGGGGAACGATTCGCTCATCACCTCGCTGACGGGGTGGTCCCCGACGTTCTCGCCCGCGTGGACCACGTCGCTCTGACTGATCGAGCCGACGGGCACCCCGTTCTGGAGCACCGGCAGCTGCGAGTACGCCTCCTCTTCCATCAGGTCGACCGCCCCGCGCACCGCGTCGTCCGGCGCGACGCTGATCACCGTCTCGTTCATCAGGTCGGTCGCGCGGACGACCTCGCCTTCGGCCGCTTGGAGCGCGTTGACGATCCGCCGGAGCGTCGAGAGTCGCGGGTCGACGTCGCCGCCCTCGATCCGGGCGATCAGGGGCTGGGAGACGTCCGCCGCGTCGGCCAGATCGCTCTGGGTCAGATCCAGCGTCGTCCGCCGCTCGCGGAGGTCCTGTGGCGTCGGGAGTTCCATACGCTAAATAACTCCGGGTTATTAGAAAAGGTTTCGGCGGCGACCGATATCGCGCCGGCGGTCGGGCGTCCCGACCGGTCGCGGCGCGCCCGCTCGTCGCGGTGTCGTCTTACTCGCCGTCGTCGTCCTCGTCGCCGTCCGTCTCGATGATCTCGATGACTTCGAGCGGGACGTCCCGCAGCGCGCCGCCGACCTCGCTCTTCGCGATCCGCTCGGCGTGCTCCTCGCTGTCGGCGTTGAAGATGTCGATCTCCAAGAGGAGTCCGACGAGGGCCGTGTTGGCCGCGAGGAACGCGGCGTCGAACGGCTCGCCGCAGGCCGGACAGCCGGTGACGCCGGGTTCGACCTCGACGTACTGCTTGTCCGTCTCGTTGAGTCGCTTGCCGGCTTCGCTGACCGCGACGCCGATGGCGTCGTCGGTCTCCTCGACGTCACGGACCAACCAGGCCGCTTCCATCGCGACTTCGTAGTTGCTCATAGCCGAGTCGAGGGGCCGCAGGGTTTCCTTTCTTGTGGTTCGCCCGCGGTCACGGACTCCCCGTCGATCGGGTCGGATTCGGGGGTGATCCGGACTGTCCGGACCTACAACCGCTCGACGATCGCCGCGGTGACCTCCTCGGTCGTCGCGTCGCCGCCGAGGTCGCCGGTGCGGGGGCCGTCGGAGAGCACGCCCTCCACGGCGTCGCGCACGCGCTGCCCCTCCTCGACGTACCCGAGGTACTCCAACAGCATGGCGGCCGAGAGGATCGCCGCGGTCGGGTTCGCGATCCCCTCGCCGGCGATGTCGGGCGCGGTGCCGTGGACCGGCTCGAACAGCGCGTTGTCGTGGCCGACGTTCGCCGACGGGAGCAGGCCGAGCCCGCCGACGAGCCCCGCCGCGAGGTCGGAGAGCACGTCGCCGGCGAGGTTCGGACAGACGACCACGCCGTACTGGCCCGGATCGAGCGGCAGCTTCGTCGCGAACGCGTCCATCAGCTCCTCGTCGGCGTCGACCCCGCGCTCGTCGGCGACCGCGAGCACCTCCTCGCGGAAGCGCCCGTCAGTCTCGCGCATCACGTTCGCCTTGTGCGCGACGGTGAACCCGTCTTCCGGGCCGCCGGCGGGCCCTCGGCCGTCCTCGACGAAATCGCAGGCGTACTCCGCCAGTTCGCGGGAGGCGGAGGAGGTGACGACGCGCGTCAGCGTCGAGAGGTCCTCGGAGAGCCGGTCCTCGTGACCGGCGTAGACGCCCTCGGTGTTCTCGCGCAGGAAGACGACGTCCGTCTCCGGCCGAAGCGCGTCGACGCCGGGGTACGCCGTCGCGGGCCGCACGTTGACGAACGAGTCGACGGCGTCCCGCAGCGGGAGGATGACGTCGGCGGCGGTCTCGCCGGCCGCGCCGAACAGAGTCGCGTCCGCGGCCGCGGCGAGGTCGTACGTCTCCGCCGGGAGCGCCTCGCCGGTCGCCTCCTTCGTCGCGTCGCCGGCGTCGGCCGAGACGAACTCGAAGCCGATGTCGAACGCCTCCACGACCTCCAGGGCTGCGGGAACGACCTCCTGCCCGACCCCGTCGCCCTCGATGACGGCTATCTCGTGGCTCACGCCCCGTCCTCCGGAACGTGCGCGTCCGGAATATACGGCAGCGACCTGGCGGTCTCGCGGACTGCGCCCGCGTTCGCACCCATCAGCGCCGTGGTGTCCCAGACGCCCTCGACGAGCGCCTTCCGCTGTGCGTCGTGGACGGTCGCGTCGATCACGGTGTCGTCGTAGGTGATCGTCTCCGCGGCAACGTCGATATCGATCTCAGCGTCCGGGTGCGCCTCGACGTAGTCTTGGAGCGCCTCGATCGATTCCTGGTCCGCCGTGACGGTCGGGACCCCGAGCGCGAGGCAGTTGCCCGCGAAGATCTCCGCGAACGACTCGCCGACGACGGCGTCGATCCCCCAGCGCATCAGCGCCTGCGGCGCGTGCTCGCGCGAGGAACCGCAGCCGAAGTTCGCGTTCACGACCAACACGTTCGCGCCCTGGTACCGCTCTTCGTTGAACGGGTGGTCCTTCTCGTTGTCCTCGTCGTCGAACCGCTGATCGAAGAAGGCGAACTGCCCCAGCCCGTCGAAGGTGACGACCTTCATGAAGCGGGCGGGGATGACCTGATCGGTGTCGATGTCGTTCCCGCGGACGGGAATTCCGGTGCCCGACACCTCGGTGACCTTCTCCGCCGGCGCCTCGCCGGCGCTGAACTCGGGAGAGCTCATACGGTCGCCACCTCCTCCATCTCGCGGACGTCGGTGACCTCGCCGGTCACCGCCGCGGCCGCGACCATGATCGGACTCATCAGCACGGTGCGCCCGTCCTTCGAGCCCTGTCGGCCGACGAAGTTCCGATTCGAGGAGGACGCGCTCGCCTCGTCGCCCTCCAGCTGGTCGTCGTTCATGCCGAGACACATCGAACAGCCGGGCTCGCGCCAGTCGAAACCGGCGTCGACGAAGACCTCGTCGAGCCCCTCGGCCTCGGCGGCGTCGCGGACGCGCTGGCTGCCGGGAACGACCATCGCACGCACGTCGTCGTCGACTTCCCGTCCTTCGACGAACGCCGCGGCCTCGCGGAGGTCCTTCAGCCGCGCATTGGTACACGAGCCGAGGAACGCCACGTCGACGTCGTACCCCTCCATCGTGTCGCCCGGCTCGACGCGCATGTGCTTTTGCGCGCGTCGCGCCGTGTCGCGGTCCTCCGCGGGCAGGTCGTCGGGGTCCGGAATCGGTTCGGTGATACCCGCCGTCTGCCCGGGCGTGGTCCCCCACGTGACGGTCGGCTCGATCGCCGAGCCGTCGATAGTGACCACGTCGTCGTATTCCGCGTCGTCGTCGGTCCGGACCGACTCCCAGTAGGGTTTCAGCCGCTCGAACTCCTCGGGGTCGTCGTTAAACGCGTCCGTCTCTCGGAGCCACTCGTAGGTGGTCTCGTCGGGGTTGACGTACCCCGCGCGGGCGCCGCCCTCGATCGACATGTTACAGATGGACATCCGCCCCTCCATCCCGAGGTCCTCGATGGCCTCGCCGGCGTACTCGTACACGTAGCCGACGCCGCCGTCGGTCCCGAGCTTCCCGATGATCGTCAGGATGATGTCTTTCGCGGTGACGCCCTCGCCGAGTTCGCCCGTGACCTCGATCTTGCGGACCTTCTGCTTCTCCATCGCGACACAGCCGGTCGCCAGCACGTCGCGGATCTGCGAGGTGCCGATGCCGAACGCCAGCGCCCCGAACGCACCGTGCGTCGACGTGTGCGAGTCGCCACAGACGATCGTCATGCCGGGCTGGGTGAGCCCCTGCTCCGGCCCGATGACGTGGACGATCCCCTGATCGCCGGAGTCGGGGTCGGAGAAGTCGATGCCCGAGCCGCGGACGTTCTCTTCCAGCTCCGCCATCATGTTCTCGGCGGCCTCGTCGCGGTAGGGTCGGTCGCGGTTCCCGGTCGGCACGATGTGATCGACGGTTGCGTGCGTGCGTTTCGGGAACGCGACGCCCTGCTCGCGCTCTCTCAGCATGCCGAACGCCTGTGGGCTGGTGACTTCGTGGACGAGGTGGAGCCCGACGAACAGCTGGTCCTGTCCGGTGGGCAGCCGCGTGACCTTGTGCCGGTCCCAAACCTTGTCGTACAGGGTCCCGTCGCTCATCGTGACTCACCCGCGTCGCGCGTGGGGCGCGAGGTCCCGCTGGTCCGGTCCGCGTCGCCGCGTACGCCCATCAGGCGGTCACCTCGGTCGACTCCTCCTCGTCTTCCTCGTCGGCGTCCTGCCACGCGAACAGGCCGCGCAGCTCCTCGCCGACGGCCTCGATATCGTGGTTCTTCTCGGCCGTCCGAAGCTGCGTGTAGGAGGGTCGTCCGGCCTGGTTCTCCGCGATCCACTCGCGGGCGAACTCGCCGTTCTGTACCTTCTCCAGCACTTCTTCCATGTTCTCGCGAGCGTGCTCGTCGACGACCACGTCTCCCTGCGTGAGCCCGCCGTACTCCGCGGTGTCGGAGACGGAGTCCCACATGCCGCCGAGTCCGTCCTCGTACATCAGGTCGACGATGAGCTTCATCTCGTTGAGCACCTCGAAGTACGCCATCTCCGGCGAGTAGCCGGCGTCGACGAGCGTCTCGTACCCCTGCTTAATCAGCGAGGTGACGCCGCCACAGAGGACGGCCTGTTCGCCGAACAGGTCGGTCTCGGTCTCCTCGCGGAACGACGTTTCGACGACGCCGGCGCGGGTACAGCCGATCGCGGCCGCGTACGCGAGCCCCTCCTCGTGAGCGTCGCCGGTCGCGTCCTGATAGATGGCCAGCAGCCCGGGCGTCCCCTCGTCGTTCTCGTAGTTCCGTCGCACGAGGTGGCCGGGGGACTTCGGCGCGACCATCGTCACGTCGACGTCCTCGGGCGGCTGGATCTGGTTGTAGTGAATGTTGAACCCGTGCGCGAACTGGAGCGTGTCGCCCGCCTCCAAGTTCGGCTCGACCGCGTTCTCGTACACGTCCGGCTGGACCGTGTCCGGGACGAGGACGCTCACGATGTCGGCCTCGGCGGCCGCCTCCGCGGGAGTCGCCACGCGGAGCCCGTCGCTCTCGGCGGCGTCCCACGAGGAACTTCTCTCGCGGAGGCCGACGATCACGTCGATCCCGCTGTCCGAGAGGTTCTGGGCGTGGGCGTGGCCCTGCGAGCCGTAGCCGAGCACGGCCACGGTCTTGTGGACGATCGCCTCCTCGTTCGCGTCTTCGTCGTAGTATACTGTCGAATCGAATGCCTGCGTGTCTTCGGTCATGTGTCGTGTGAAATCAGTCGTCGTGGGTGGTCGGTTCGCCGGCCGTTCCGGGTTTCTCTCCGGGCGCCGTCGGGGTGTCGCCGCGCGCGAGCGCGGTCTGGCCCGTCCGAGCGATCTCGATGATGCCGAACTGGCGGAACGCGTCGAGCGCGTCGTCGATCCGCGCCTCGTCGCCGGTGAGTTGGACGGTGATCGTCCGCGGTCCGGCGTCGAGCGTCCGGCCGTCGTACATCTCGGCGACGGCGTGGACGGCCGCGGGGTCGTCGGCCTCGACCTTCAGCAGGACGAGCTCCGCGGTGACCGCGTTGCCGGACACCTCCCCGACGGAGATCACCGGTTTCAGCTTCGACATCTGCTTTTCGATCTGGTCGATGCCGGGGTCCGTCTCTTCGACGACCATCGTGATCCGCGAGTGCCCCTCGACGGTCGTCGGCCCGACGGTGAGGCTCTCGATGTTGAACTGGCGGCGGGAGACGAGCCCGGAGACGCGCGCGAGCACGCCCGGCTCGTCCTCAACGAGCGCCGAGATGACGGCGCGCCGCGACTCGTGTTCGGCCTCGACGACGGGATCGATCCGGATCCCTTCGAGGTTCCGTCGCCCCGTCGGGTGGTCCCGTTCCTCGGGACCGGGCTGCTCGCTCGGCGCGGGACGCGGGTCGGCCTCTGGCGCGCCGCCGGACGCGGAGCCGCCGTCGGTCGCGGGTCGGGAGTCGGGCGAATCGCCGCTCATAGCTGGTCCTCCGCGGTGGCGAACTTGCCGTTCGCACCGCCGCTCGGCACCATCGGTAGCACGTTCTCCTCCGGGTCAATGTGGAAGTCGATCACCGCTGGCCCGTCGTAGTCGAGCGCCTCTTCGACCGCGGGCGCGACCTCGTCGTAGTCGTCGACGCGGAGCCCGAGGGCGCCGAACGCCTCCGCGAGCTTGTCGAACTCGGGCATCCACGTGTAGTCGGAGGCCATGTGGCGCCCCTCGTAGAAGGCGTCCTGCCACTGGCGCACCATGCCGATGTACTCGTTGTTGAGAACGGCGATGGTGAGGTCGAGGTCCTCGCGGACGGCCACGGAGAGCTCCTGCATCGTCATCAGGAAGGAGCCGTCGCCGTCGAAACAGACCACGTCTCGCTCCGGATCGCCCATGTTGTCGGCGGCGACGCGCGCGCCGACCGCGGCGGGCACGCCGTACCCCATCGTCCCCAGGCCGTGCGAGGAGACCCACGTCCGGGGCTCCGAATACGTCCAGAACTGGGAGGCCCACATCTGGTGTTGGCCGACGCCGGTCGTCACGATGGTGTCGTCGTCGGTCGCCTCGTCGAACGCCTCGACGACGAACTGCGGCTTCAGCGGCTCGTCGTCGGGCGTCGCGTACGTGAGCGGGTACCTCTCCTTCCACCCGGCGCACCGATCGCGCCACGCCTCGGCGTCCGGCGCCTCGCGGACCGCCGCGGTCAGCTGGTCGAGGACGCGCCCCGCGTCGCCGATCAGCGGGTGGTCGGCGTAGACGTTCTTCGAGATCTCGGCCGGATCGATGTCGACGTGGACGACCTCGGCCTCCGGCGCGAACGTGTCGATCCCCCCGGTGAGTCGGTCGTCGAAACGGGTGCCGACCGCGATCAGGCAGTCGGTGTGAGTGATCGACATGTTCGCGTAGCCGGTACCGTGCATCCCGGCCCACGAGAGGCAGAGGTCGTCGTCCTCGGGGAACGAGCCGATCCCGGGCATCGTCGTCGTCACCGGGATCCCGTACGTCCGCGCGAACGTCCGCGCGGCGTCGCTCGCCTCGGCCTTGATCACGCCGCCGCCGAACAGACAGAGGGGGCGTTCGGCCTCCTCGATGGTTCGCGCGGCGGCCTCGACGGCGTCGGCGTCGGCGTTCGGGTCGGGGTCGGTGCCGGCCGGCGGCGCCGCCGGCCCCGGCGTACGGGCGGGCCCGGACAGGGTGACGGCGTTCGGGGGGTGGCGGAGCGTCG
>NZ_JARANT010000069.1 GCF_029889805.1 Halorubrum sp. Boch-26
TATTCTTCGTATTCTGATGATTTCTTCGGCGCTCTGACGGGTAATTCTCGGCGAGATCTGGCCGTTTAGGGTCGATCTCATGAACCTCTTGGGAGGGATTCGCAACTCGACTCCCAGCTGGAGTTGCGAACGACAGAATCTATGCACGGGATTGGATCGAGCCCGTTCCCAGAGAACCACTCGCGAAGGCCACGTGAGCGGGTCGGGGTCAGCGACCCCGACTCGCGATACAATGAGAAGATCCGATCATAAACCCTACAGTTCGGAGAGACGGCCAGTGTCCGCAAACCACTCTGTACGGTCGTCGACAGCCCATTGTATGGCTGTTTGCACAGAGATCTCGTCTTTATCGTACTGATTCAGCTTGCGCCAGGTTTCTGTCCGATGATCGAACACGAGGACGGTGAATGAGTCCTCGTGTTCGAGGACGAAGCCACGGACTTCCTGTTCACCCGGGAACGACATTGCACCGACCACTGCATCGCTCTCACCGATTTCTTTGATGTTGGCTTCCGTGAGCGGTTGCTTCGGGAGTGACTCCATGACTGGGGGATCGTCTTCCATACCTGTACTCCTGCTCGTCTTCGCTTAATCTTCCCGTTCTGTGAGACGATCTGTCCACAGAGATGGTCCACGACGACTCAAATGGGGTCGGAGCTGCCAAGGGCAGCGCCGACCCACAGACAGATGACAGACTTGCAGATGTTGATCCCTTGTCTGGTGGGTGGGGGATACTGACACAGCAAGCGGATGAAATTCTCGATGAGACAACGACAGCGGTCGAGGTGGTCGGCCACCTCGACCTCACGACGTATGCACGAGACGACCCCTACCCAGAGTGGCACGACGCCAAACCGTTCGAACCGATGCTTCGGGCAATATTATTGGCAGAACTCACCGACGCGTCCGATGCCGCCGTGCATCGGACGCTCGAAACGGATCCAGACACGGCCGCAATACTTGGGTTTGACCCAGAAGATGTTCCAGACCAAAGTACTCTCTCGCGAGCACGAAACAACCGATTCGCGGAGATAGAACGGACGATCGAGGTGAGTTGTCGCCAGATTCGGACGCTTGCTGCTCGTCGCGGCAGTCCGATTGGAGCGCCCAACCAGGACAGCGCTTCGACGGAGCCAACTGGCTCCTCGAAGCGCACGGTCAACCGGCTGATCCGTGGCAAGACCCGCGAAGTGCTGGATGAACTCACCACGGTCGTGTTCCCGGCGTTCGACTTTGACCGCTCCGAGGACGCGATCTACGCCGACAAGGAGTTACTCCTCTTGGAGACCCTCCTCGGGGTTACAGGCACCGCCGCCAACGGCGGTGCCGAAACCTACGGCGATTACGTCAATCCAGACCCGGACCTCGACGACCCGTTCTTCGCGGACGGTCCGACCGGTGAAACGCTGCTGGAGGCGATCAAAACCCTGGACATCGAAGAAATCACGGAGATGATCAACCGGGGCGCGGCCCGCGTCTTGACGCGGGCCAAGCCCTACGTCGAGTTCGAACAGCCAGCGATGCTCGCAATCGACATGACCTACATCGCGTACTACGGCGAGCGGGAGGAACTCGTGCGGGTCCAAGGAGCGCCCGAAGACAAGTCCTACGACTGGTGTCACAAGGTTGCGACAGCGAGCATCGTCGGCGACAACGTCCTGTTCACGGCGGCGATGCTGCCGATCGGTGATGCCGACGATCACGACCCGGACGCGTACGCTGGCGAGGAGAGATCCTATCGAGTCGGCGGCGTCGTCCGCCGACTCGTCGACATCGTCGAAGCGCGGGCAAACCTGCGTATCCGTCGGGTGTTCGCCGATAGAGAGTTTCACGCCACAGACGTCGTTGCCGCGCTCGAAGAACGGGACCTGTTCTACGTGATCCCAGCCGCGCGCGATGACCGCATCAAGCGGTTCATCGCGCGCATGAACGAGGACGTGGACGGTCAGAAGCAGGTGACGGTCCGAGACGAGTACGGGATCTACGGGCCAGTCAAAGACAGCGGTGGCGTCAGAAAGCGAGCCGAAACGACGCTTGTCGCCCTCCCGCCGGACGAGGATCGTGACCAGACCCAGGTGTTCCTGACGAATCTCGACGTGAACGACGAGATTCGTCTGGACCGTCGGTCGACGCGTCGCCGGATCAAACGCTACACTCGCCGTGGCGGAATAGAGAATGCCTATGGCGGGATCAAGCAGTTCGCCCCGTGGACGACCTCCCGAGAGTACGGGGTGCGGTTGTTCCACTTCGGGTTCGCGATGCTGCTGTACGACATGTGGTTGCTGGTCGATCTCCTCGTTCAACGATCGCTCGGTATCGTCGAGTTCCGCACGAAACCGCGGGTGATCGCCCCGCGGTTTCGTGGCTTCCTTCGACGGAGGCTGGTCACATTGATATAGAGTTCGTTCCGTGCTCGCCCCTTCCGAGAGGCATCGCTGTCCCGACAGCTGAAATTCCGGCTCGAACCGCGACCAGCTGGCCACTCACTCCGGTGAGTGACCGCTGAGCGTAGGTCACTCGGTTCTTGATCCGCTAGTCACGCCGCGTTCAGCCGCCGACCCGTGCATAGGATTGATGGTATTCGCAACTCCAGTCCCAGAGTTTTGTATAGCGGTATGTAGTTTAAGATTGCGCTTATTCCGGCATAGCAGGCGCTTCAGAGCCCGAAAGCCGTGATTTCGCTCCGACAGAGTTGGTTTGGTTTAGAGTCGTAAGACCAACCAGATTTATTGTGCGCCCGATCGTGGGGGTAGGCACAGAACGTGGCTCCACCTCAGACCGGCGATGACGGGCGCGAACCCCAGGGAACGCGCCTCGAAGACGCCATCGACCGACGCCTGCGCGGCATCGACTCGGACCGCTACCGCGAGAACACCGCGACCGTCCTCCGCGAACTCGCCGCCTGGCTCCGCACTCACCGCGACGTCGAGACAGTCGAGGCCGTCGACGACGATGACTGCCGACGCTGGGTGCAGGCATACCTTCGAGACCGCGTCGCCGACGAGGCCCACCCTCTCACCTTCGACACGGACCGTGACTTTTCGGCCGCGAGCGCACACACGTACTACAACATCGCCCGGGCGTTCTTCTCCTGGTGCGTCGACGGCGAGCAGCTCCTCGCGACGAACCCGATGCAGCCCGACCGCGTCAAAGACGAGCTCCCAGAGGATACAGAGGAAGTCGAGCAGGGCCAGCAGTTCTGGTCCGCTGACGCCCGCACAGCACTCCTCCGCTACGTCGACACGGAGGCCCACGACGCCCTCGACGACACACGCGACCACGAGCGGGCGTTCCGCGATCGGGCCATCGCCTACCTTCTCGCGGACACGGGCGCGCGTGGCGCCGAACTCTTCGCTGTCTCGGGTGACTCTGACCGCAACGGCATCCAGTGGCGTGACCTCGGCGACGGGGCCATCCGTGTCTTGGGGAAGTCCCGCGACCGCGAGACCGTGCAATTCCCGCCGACGACGCGGAAGAAGGTTGAGCGCTACCGACGCGTCCTCGAGCCCGCCTCGGAGGACTGGCCCGTGATCCCCACCGCCGACGCGACGAGCAAATACCGTGCCGTCCGGCAGACACTCGCCAACCGAGAGTTCGACGACGAGGAGATCGAGACCATTCTCGACGACGCCGAGGATATCGACGCGGTCCTCCGCGAGTACGACGTCGCGCCGCCAGCGCTCACGACCGAGGGTGCTCGCCGCGTGATGCGCCAGCTCTGCGAGGACGCCGGCCTCGCCGTCGACGGCGAGTACCTCAAACCGCACGGCGGCCGCCGAGGACTCGGCCACCGCGCATACACCGAACTCTCAGCCGAAGACGCTCAGAACATCCTCCGGCACCGAAGTATCGAGACGACTCACGAATCGTACACTGAAGCCAACACCTCCGACCTCTCCGAGGACGTCGACGATCTCCTCTACGGAGACGACTCAGCATAACGGAGACGTCGAAGAGCGCCTGCTCGAATCGCACTCTGCGGCTGGGGGCTCCTCCCCGGCGAGGTCACGGGCCTCCACCCCTCACAGTTCGCACTCGACGCCGACCCGCCCTTCGTCGCCTTCGACGAACGGAAGAACGGCCCCGGCGAGGTCTCCCTCCTCTATGGCGTCGATGTCTTGGAGGACCGCCTCACCGAACTGAGCGAGCGTGACGAGTGGAACGGCCACCTCTTCCCGTCCTCACAGTCCTTGAGTGGCCACATCGCAAATCAAACTGTCCGGAATCGGTTCGCCGACCTCGTCACCCGCACCGGCCTGCCTCCGGAGATCGGCGGCGAGCCCCCGGTCCCCCAGATGGGGCGTCGGTTCTGGTACTCGGCGTACTCCGAGGCCGTCGAGGACGTCGCCGAAAGCATTGAAGAGATTGCCGCCGAGCAGGGCTCGAGCGACTCGACGGTCGTCCTCGAAAACTATCTCTCCGACGAACGCGCCCGCCAACTCCGCCGCGAGCATATGCGTGACCTGCTCATGGAAGCCTTCAACTGATGCTGTCTCGGAAAGCAGTGGAGATCTCAAACTATCAATATTGTAGTCTTTGCCGACGTGGAGGCACGATCACCGTCACCATCGACGATGTCGACACCTAGGTCGGTGTGGAGCGTGGGACGTCACGACGTCGCCCCAAGGGAACCGTCAGCGAGTGGCGAGGGCGAGTGCGGCGAGCGACGCGACAGCGGCGAACCCGGCGAGGGTGGCGAAGAGCATCGCCGGCGTGCCGAAGGTAAGTATCGTGCCCGCGATGGTGGCACCGAGCGCGCCGACGCCGAACACGCCGAGATACGTGTAGCCGTAAGAGATCCCGCGCGTGCCCGAGGGTGTCGTCTCCGCGACGGCCACCTGGTAGAACGGCTGGACGAGGAACAGTAGAAACCCGAGGAGACCGCTGGCGAGGAGGAGCGGCAGGGTGCCGGCGGTCGCGAGCGGCATGAAGGCGAGCGCGACGGCGGTGAGCGCACCGAATGCAACCACGAGGCCGCGTGCCGGCGGGACAACGTCGGTGAGTCGGCCACCGATATACTGGCCGCCCACACCGACCATTAGGAGCGCGGCGTAGAGGTAGCGCGCGGGCGTGCCGAGGTCGCCGAGCGTGAGCGTCCCGAGCGCGGGCAGGCCAGCGAGGAGGTCCGGGAGGAAGGTGAGGACGCCGCGGTAGTAGAGTCCCGAGCAGATGACGACGAGGAAGACGAGCGCGAATGCCCCGGAGAACAACCGAGTGGTTGTGGCGCCGAACTCGCGGAGACTGGTCGGTCGGTCGGCGTCGCGCACCTGCGCGTCGGCCTCAGTAGCGGCATACTCATCAACGGTGATGTATGTCGCGAAGAACGCGGCGAGGAGCGCCGGCACGGCGAGCGCGAGCGCGACCGTCCGCCACTCGAAGCGCGAGAGCAGGAGTGCGGTGGCGAACGGGCCGAGCGCGATGCCGAGGTTGCCGGCCATCCCGTGGTAGGCGAACGCCCGGCCGCGCTCCGTGACCCCGTTGCTGATGAGCGAGAGGCCCGATGGGTGGTAGATGCTGGCGGCGAGCCCCCAAAGTGCGAGCGCGAGACCGACACTGGGGAGCGACGGCGCAACCCCGAGGATGAGGAAACTCCCCGCCATCCCTAGGAGACAGTAGTGGATGAGTCGCTTCGAGCTGTAGTGGTCGGAGAGAATCCCACCGGGAAGCGCGCCGATGCCGAAGAACGCCATCCCTACCGTGACGAGCACGCCGAGCGTGGCCGCCGTCGTCTGGAACTCGGTCAGCCAGATAGTCACGAAGATGGGGACCGAGAGTTCGTAGACGTGTACCATCGCGTGTGCGACCGTCACGAGACCCGAGATAGCGCGGTCGTTACCGTTCATCACATCCAACGTCACGACGTGGCCTCTCAAATGTTCTCCCACTCAAATGAGTAGACCGTTCACACGCCAGTCCACGCCGGAGTGAGTTCCTATATCTTCGATGAGGTGATCTTAAACCATCAGCGGTCAGCACACTCACTGATGTAGTTAATCGGACGCCGACGCGGTTCGCGGACCTCGTCTGACCGTAGATGTCTACGGTCAACATACGATTCCCGGGCCGTCGCAGGCCGAGATCAAGCATATGGATGTCGATCGGAAGCGTCGTGACCCGCGAGTTCAGGCATGCATGAAGCGTTCGGTATTCGGAGAGAAGGACATCCCGACCGTCGTCTACGCGCACAAATGCGCTCCTCCGGGAGGCTCGGTAGCTCCCGCTTACCGATCCACCCGCGACCGAACGGCGCCCGTCCGACCACCGACCACCGTCTCCGGTGGGTCCAGCCGACCGCCCCGCTGGTCAAGCCGCTCAGAAACGCGTTCGCTGATCCGGCGAAACGTGTTCTCGGCGTACGAGTGGGTCCGCGGCCTCCGCTTGCACCGGATCCGACCCGGTGGTTCCGACCCATTGAGAGCTGTTCGGGTCGGTACGACCGTGTCAGTCGCCGGCGAGTTCGGGGTTCCGGGCGGCGTGGAGGCTTGCGCAGACGCCGCCCTGACCACCCATGTTCGTCTTCGCCAGGCGGGACGCGCGGTGCGCTTGTGGGACATCGTCAGGTGAAAGCGGCTCCTCGTCGCGCGAGGCGAAGAGCCGGTGGCCGTCGTCCGCGACGACGCCGACGGTACGCGCCTTCTCGAGGTACCGTTCGAGGGGGCGCGCGTCGAGCTCAACGTAGAGGCCGTCGAGGTCAATCGTCGCCCGCCCCTCCTCGAATGTGACGTCACCGCGGCGGAGGTCGGCGATCTGTCGGTCATTGAGGCCAGAGTCGTCAAGCGCCTCCATAGCGTCGTACTGCCGGGCGAGTCGGGCCTTTCGGTCGAGGGTCTCGCGGGTCGACGCCACCTCGCCGTCGGCCGTGTCGAACGCCGTCTCGAAGGAGAGCCCCTCATTCACGCCGCGCGTCACCTCATCGGCATGCATGTGGTCGAGGAGCTCGATTCGGACCTCCTCGACGCCGTTGAGCGCGCTGACGGCGTCGCGAGCGTCGGTCGCCATCATCCACGCGAACGTCGGCGAACACCACGCTGTCGGGAGCGCGAACGCGAGGTCGACGTCGCCGCGCTCGCTCACCTTGAGCGTCTCGATGTAGTCGAGGTCAGTAATGGGCTCGTCGAGTTCAGGATCAGTGACGCTATCAAGGGCGTCGCGGACCGCGTCGGCGGTGACCGCCATCTTCAGTCGGCCGCCCCCTCGTATTGGGCGCCAGTGTCGAACTCGTCGGAGATCTCGTCGTCGCGCAGCGCGGCCTTGCGCTCCTCTATATCGATGTCGTAGAGTTCGGCGGCGTTCTCGCCGAGGACCTTCTTCTTCGTCTCCATGTCGAACTCGAGGCCGTACTCGGCCTTTTCCTCCTCGGTGAACTCGGTGTTGACGACGGCGTCGAGAACCCAGTCGGGCTCCCAGATGGCGTAGTCGCTCCCGAAGAGCACCTTGTCCTCGCCGAGCCAATAGAGCAATTCACCAAGGATCTCGCGGAATTTCTTTGGACGGTCGAGCGCCATCGGAGCGGCGACGGCGAGGCCGCCGTAGACGTTTGGCTCCTGCGTGCCGATCCAACAGAAGTCGTCGAGCCGGGGGAGGCCGACGTGCTCGACCACGAAGTTCAGCTCGGGGAAAGAGGTGGCGGCGTCGTCCACGTCCGCGACGTCGAAAGCGTCGCGGTTGAGCGGCCGGATCGTCGGGCCCTTGTGCGGGTGGATATTCTTCACGCCGAGGTCGACACACTTCTGGAGAAACTCGAAGGCGTCGTCCGAGTCGAGTCGCCATCCCTTCGAGTCCCCGCGCCATTCGGCCGTATACACCTTCACGCCCTGGATGTCATACTCTCGGGCCTGTCGCTCAAGTTCTTCGAGGCCAGCCTCTCCCTCGCGGGGATCGAAGCGCCCGTTGGTGATCAGCCGATCCGAGTACTGATCAGCGAGCGCGCCGCAGTCGTCGATCGTGTTGAACCCGTCCTCGTAGAACTCCTTGAGGTATGTCGGCTGGAAGATTCCGACGTCCACGTCGCCGGTCCCGAAGACGTCCGAGAGGAGCTTCTCGTCGCTGTACGTTCGGAACTCGTCGAGCGTCCACTGGCGCTCCTCGGGGGTGAATCCGGTGTGGTAGTCGTAGAAACACTGGATGAACTGCTCACCGCCCTCGTGGATGATGTTCTCCTCCGTCGCGTCCCATGCGTGCAGGTGCCCGTCGACCACGAAGATGTCCTCGCCTTGATGCTGGAGCATTGTGTGTCAACAACAATCAGCTACACTAATAATTGTTAGGGTCAGGGATGGTCGCTGTCCGACATTCGGGCGAGAGTTTATCAGACCGGTCGTAGTATGTGATTCTATGCCACAGGTATTCGAATCACCGGCAGCGTACGTACAGGGTCGCGGAGTCACCGAGGAGATCGGCGCGCACGTCGCACCGCTCGGCTCGGAGTGTCTGCTCCTCGCCGACGAAGTCGTTCTCGATCTGGTCGGGGAGCGCGTCGTCGAGAGCCTTGAGTCGGAAGGGATTGGCGCGAGCACGATCGAGTTCGAAGGCGAAGCCTCGGAGACCGAGATCAACCGAGTCGCCGACGTTGTCAAGGAGCGCAACGCGGACGTCGTCATCGGCGCCGGGGGCGGCAAGACCCTCGACACGGCGAAGGCCGTCCGCGAGGCGACTGGGGGTGCGATGGTCTCGATGCCCACCGTCGCCTCCACCGACTCCCCGACGAGTGCCCTCTCGGTCATCTACAGCGAGGCCGGAGAGTTCCAGGAATACTGGTTCTACGACCAGCACCCCGATCTTGTGCTCCTCGACACGGCCGTCGTCGCGGGCGCGCCGACGCGTTTCTTCCGGTCGGGGATCGCGGACGGACTCGCCACGTGGTTCGAGGCGGACGCGACGTACCGCTCGGACGGGGAGAATATCGTCGGCGGGACGTCGACGCGGGCCGGCCATCGCCTTGCTGAACTCTGTTATGAGACGCTCCGCGAACACGCGCTTGCCGCCGTTGACGCCGTCGAACGGGAGGCCGTTACGGCGAGCGTGGAGGCGGTGGCAGAGGCGAACACGCTCCTCAGCGGCCTCGGGTTCGAGAGCGGTGGGCTGGCCGCGGCGCACTCGGTGCATAACGGCCTGACGCAACTCGGCGTGACACACCACGCGACTCACGGGGAGAAGGTGAACGTCGGGACGGTGACACAGCTCGTCCTCGAGGGGCGGGAGGACGCGTTTATCGAGGACTACGTTGAGTTCTCGTTGGCGCTCGATCTCCCGGTGACGCTCTCGGATATCGGGATCGACGACCCGACGGCGGCGCGTCTGGAGACGGTCGCCGAGGCCGCGTGCGATCCCGAGGAGACGATCCACAACGAGCCGTTCGCGGTCACACCACCGATGGTCCGGGACGCCCTCCGCACGGCCGACCAGATCGGACGGCGCGTTCGCGAGCGCCGCTCGTAGACGGTCGTTCGGTCCGCTCCGTCACTGCATGGGAAGGACTGGGCGACCTCACGACTTGTTGACAGCGAACGCGGCCGTGATGGCGTCGATGACGGCGAGCGCGTTAATCACAAACGCGACGCCGAGCAGGGGAGGAGTCGCGGCATCACGTACCCCTGCGAGGAGGACGAAGCAGATGGCGAGCCAGCCGTCGACGTACTTGAGGTAGCTCGACGTCGGGTAGACGACGGGAGTCAGGATGACCGTGAGGATTGTCCACCCGTGCGCGCCTGACGCCGAGAGCAGACCCGCACCGAGCATCAGGATGAGCGTCCCCTGTCCAAGCCCCACGCTCCGTAGCTGTAGTGCACGAAGCCGAGCGCGTGCGACCCCCGACGGAGTTCGATGATCCCTGCACCGCCGATTGAGGGAGACGAGGGCGAACTGCTCCCTCGCGTCCTCCGCGGTCACGACTACTGCCCCGAGCCGGGGCCGAGTCGTCTCGTTCGGTGCCGTCGCTCCGCGTGATCGGCGCAGTTATACAACAACCGATCATGTAGAACTCCGGTTCGACTGCATCCGGAGTACGTACCTGAATCTACTGGTGGAGGTGTGGCGCCCCTGCCCCCCCATTTCCGCGACAATTATTGCCAGTATAGGGTCTCTTTACTACCGTGTCGTGTGCCAATCGTAATCGTACCATGCGCGCAGCGAGACTCCACGAGTATACGGACGACATGAGCGAGGCCCTCACTGTTGAAGAGGTCGAGCGGCCCGAGATCGGAGCGTCGGATCAGATCATCGTCGAGGTCGAAGGGGCAGGGTGGTGCCAGACGGACAACCACATCATTGAGGGGATGTGGGAGCCCTACGCGGACCAGAATCTTCCGATGACGCTCGGCCACGAGAACGCGGGGACCGTCGTTGAGGTCGGCGATGAGGTCACCACCGTCGACGTCGGCGATCAAGTCCTCTGTCACCCGCTACGCACCTGTGGGAAGTGTCGCGCCTGCCGGCTCGGGAACGACATGTACTGCGAGAACGCCGCGTTCTCCGGTCTCGACACGGACGGCGGGTTCGCCGAGTACCTCCTCACGTCCGAGCGCGCCACGATCAAACTCGACGACGTCGATCCGGTCGATATCGCGCCACACGCCGATGCCGGCATCACGGCGTATCACGCCACGAAGAAGGCCGTCGACGTGCTCGTCCCCGGGGAATACTGCGTACTCTTCGGGATCGGCGGACTCGGCCACATCGGCCTGCAGGCCGTCGAAGCGATGAGCGCCGCGCAGACGATCGCTGTCGACGTCAAGGACGACGCCCTCACGCTCGCCGACCGCCTCGGCGCCGACCACACCGTCAACTCCGCTGACGAGGACGTCGCCGACGCGATCGACGCCATCACCGACGGTGTGGGCGCCCGTGAGGTACTCGACTTCGTCGGTGCCGACGCCACGACCGACCTCGCGCCCGACATCGTCTCGCCAGGCGGCGACCACCACATCGTCGGCTACGGCGGCCACATCCACCGCCCCGCGCAGGACCTCGTGGACGGCGAGTTCGATTACCGCGGCAACCTCGTCGGCACCTACACTGAACTGCAGGAACTCGTTGCGCTCGTTGAGCAGGGCGAGATCCACCTCACGACGAGCGAGTACGATCTCGCGGAGATCAACGACGTGGCGGAGAAACTTGAGCACAACGAGATCGAGGGCCGCGCCGTCATTCGCCCCTGACACTCGTTCAACCCTGTTGAACTGGCGAACCGGCCGGGGAACATCCTGATTTATCAATACCCGCACATACTGTCTTATTGACGTTATTGGGGCCGAAATCGAAGGAAAACGTTCTACACGGGGTTTACGAGATCACTCGAACAGGAGAGAGCATTTACTGGGGATCATTAACACGGCGTTCATGCCGCTTGATGCTTCAGAGGAACCCGTGTAGTCTGCGACTGAACCTCTCCATTTTGCTTGAACCCCGTCTCACCCACCATTTTCGTTCGATATAATATTATATCTACAACATGAAAAAGCCAAGTTTATTACACAGGCACTGTCTAGTTTAGCACCTTGTCAGCTGGCGTTCGACTATCAAGCGATTGATGCGGTCTGAGGCGGTTGTAGTAATGCGCAAATAATGCAAGCCATTGGCGAACGCTCTGCCGACTGCCCACCCACGAGTTGTGGAAACGGTCGAGGCGCATTTTGAGCGTGTGAAACCATTTTTCGATGAGGTTTCGGTCGGTATAGTCAACCCGACCGTTCAATCCTAATCGAGCAAGGGCAGTCCGGTAGCCGAACTGATCGACGAGAAACGTGGTGTCTGAGAGATCGTGTTTCTCCGCCAGTCTAGACAGGAACGCAGCCGCCGGATCGGTGCCGTGGCATCCGAATAATGCCACGTCAAGAATGAGTTTCGTGTCGAGGTCTATTGCAGCGTACAACCAAGACCACTCGCCGTTAATTTTGACAGCGGTTTCGTCAACCGCGACCCGCGACGGCTTCGCCGTCGGCGGGTCTGGAACGCTGTCAGCTAGCCGATGTACCCATTGCCAAACTGCTTGATGAGAGCGTTCAACGCCTAATTCCGCGAGAATCGTTGTTGTTTCTCTGAGCGAACAACCGGTCGCGTGAAGCCGGACGGCGAACGCCCTGACGGGCGTCGCCGTCCGTTCACGCTCCCAAGTTTCTTCTAAATCCGCCGCAAAGCACTCGCTGAGCAGGTCTGCGAGCATTGTCCCAAACAAACTCAACGACCTGCTCACTTCTCAAACTGGCTTAACTAGACAGTGCCATTACACACATAATAGTGTAAAAGAGACACGTCTCGTCCGCTCATGGGCCGATTTCTCCAGCGTTCCGTTCAACAATGTTGACGCTACTTCGATCAGTACCCCTGCATCTCAAGTTCGATGAGGTTCGCGGCGTCCGAAACCACGGGCGCGAGCGTCTCCATCCGGTCGTCGCTCATGCGGCTCGTCGGGCCCGCGACGCTGATCGCGCCGATCCCGCCGTCCGCGCCGGCGCCACCGGGGTTTTCGATGACGGCCGCGATACAGCACAGCCCCTCCAGTTGCTCTTCACGATCGAACGCGACCCCGCGCTCGCGGACAGCATCGATCTCCGACTTGAGCGCAGATCGGTCGGTGATCGTGTACGGCGTCGTCTCCGGGAGACCGCGCTTGTCCAAGATCTCGTCGACGCGATCCGGCGGGAGCTGCGCGAGGACGGCCTTCCCAAGCGCGTTGTCATGGAGGTACTTGCGCCGGCCGACTGTGTCGAAGTTGACGGCGTCGTCGCCGTGCGCATCGTAGACGTAGTAGCCGTAGCCGTTCTCCTCGATCATGAGGATGCTCAGCTCCCCCGTCCGTCGCGAAAGCTCGTCGACCTCTTCCTTACCCACCCGGTAGATGTCGAGGTCCTTGACCGTCCGGTGGCCCATGTTCAGAAAGCGCAGCCCGAGGCGGTACTGGCCGTCTCGCTCGACGACGAACGACTGGTGTTCGAGGGTCTTGAGGTGATAATGCGTCGTGTTCCTGGCCAGATTGAGGTGGTTCGCAATCTCGGTCTCGGTCGCCCTCCCGAGCGTGGCGAGTCCGCTCAGGATGGTGAGCGATCGTTCGCTCGCCTGGATTCGCTTCGGTTCGTTACCCATACGCGCTATCACCGCTCTACCTTCATCAATGTTCACCACGATTGAACGGTCGCGTTAAGTTAGTGGATGAGGCGTTCGACTTCAGAGTGTCTATGGCCGAAATCGAACGCATCAGCGAGTGTATTCAGTGAATCGACTTGTCGTTTGTGGAGCGAAATCGGACTCCGGAGTGGGCGATTCAAGTGGACATCCGGTGTCCTCTCGCGAGTATGTCATTGAGAGACTCAAGTCAGTTTCTCGATGAGTCGGGGAGTCCAACGCAGTCACGTGGCAATCCGCGACTGGGTGCAGAAGGCAGATTTACAGCCGATCTCGACGGTGAGTGCGGATCAGATTGCGGTTGACGAGAAAGTAATCCGCGTCAACGACGACGATTACTGGCTGTACGGCGCCGTCGATCCAGAAACGAACGAAGTCCTCCATCTGGGGCTGTTTTCGACGACAACGAAACAGACGACGCGATGGTTTCTGGCCGAGCTCCACCAGCGCTATCAGCTAGATAGCGTCGAGTTTCTCGTTGATGACGCCGATTACTTGGTGAATGTTCTCGACGAAGACGGCTATCGATTCCAGATGATTTCACACGGGAATCGGAACGCAATTGAAAATATAATTTTGGAAATAGAATGGCGAACATCCTCGTTCTCAAATAGTTTCAACCATGTCAAAATAGAGACTGCCGAATCGTGGCTCCAAGCTCTCGCCGTCCGGCACAACTCACGCCAAAGTTAACGCGACCGGTGGAACACGCGAGTCAAAGGCACAACCGTATTGAATACTCAGCTTTGCACGTTGAAGTAGGAGCGTGACGTAGGCGGTGGCAAGGACGGATGATGCCAATTACGGACTTTTTGTCGTGTACGCGCGTGTTCGACGAGTTCGACTC
>NZ_JARANT010000007.1 GCF_029889805.1 Halorubrum sp. Boch-26
TTGCATGGTCTATGTGGTGTCCGAGTCAGCCAGCGACCTGGATGACACCGAACTACCACGGCTCACATCAGATTTCCTCTTACGCCGGAGCGCAGGGGGCGAAATCCTCATATCGGTGAGTCGGCCAAGCCGACTCTGCGAAACCGGGCCGAGTTGAACGTCCCGAATCCGCGGTGCGTTCTTCGCGTTTCATCTGAACGGGCTTATACACTTAAGCACGTCGGAACGCTTCGACCGGCCGCGGTGCGGCCGGCCGCTCTCCCCCACGCCGGGGGACCTTCGCATTCAATACGAACCCCGGCTTGTACTTAACCCCGTCGAACCATCGCCGCCACGTCATGCGGTTTCAATGAGAGCGGTTGCCACGACGGGTCGAGGCTCGAAGCCGTGTGGATGCTCTCGATTAAGAGCCGTTCGGTCGAGCCGTCGACGCCGATCGGCGCTAATTTATATGGATTTTGTCACTAAATTGGTCGAGATATCGCTGTGAGATTGCGGCGATCGACTCGTCCTCTACACGTGTCGAACGCTCTTTAGTCGGAGTACAGCGAATACCGGCCTAGCGGATCTGCTCACTCCCGGGATGAAAGCCCCTCGCCTCATTCGCGCGCGCACGGAAACAACGAAGAGAAAACAACGTCGTTGGAGAAGAAAGAACGCCGCTGGAGGAGATGGCCCAGCAAGCGGATGACAACGAGACGATGAGAAACACGCGGCGAGCGAGCGGTCGTTTATACCACGGGCGTTTATAAGGGAGGGGAACGCATATAAAAGCGAACGATGACGAACCCTGCTGATTCGATCGAGATCCAGAATGTCGTTGCATCGACCGGGATCGGCCAAGAGCTCGACTTGGAGGCGCTCGCCGAGGACCTTCCGGGCGCCGATTTTAACCCGGACAACTTCCCCGGGCTCGTCTACCGGACCCAAGAGCCGAAGGCGGCCGCCCTTATTTTCCGGTCGGGAAAGATCGTCTGTACAGGCGCGAAGAGCATCGACGACGTCCACGAGGCTCTCGGGATCATCTTCGAGAAGCTCCGCGGGCTACAGATCCCGGTCGAGGAGGACCCGGAGATAACCGTACAGAACATTGTGTCGAGCGCGGATCTCGGCCACAACCTCAACCTGAACGCGCTGGCGATCGGGCTCGGCTTGGAGGATGTCGAGTACGAGCCGGAGCAGTTCCCCGGGCTCGTCTACCGCATGGACGAGCCGGAGGTCGTCATTCTGTTGTTCGGTAGCGGAAAGATCGTCATCACCGGTGGGAAACGCACCGACGACGCCGAGGAGGCAGTTGAGGAGATCGTCGAGCGGATCGAGGGACTCGGCCTGCTCGGCTAGGCGTTCAGTCGCTTGTATCGGCTCGATCGGATCGGTTCAGTCGGTTACGGGGCGTCGAACCGGCAGCGCACGGTCCTCGGGGAGCCGTTTCCGCGAGACCGACCGCGGAGGAGACACTCGGGCGAGAAGAAACGGGTCAAAGAGCGGTCTCGCCGGAGCGGCTAGGTGTTACCGTCTTCGGTTAGTACGTCCTTGACGACGCTCGGGTCCTCCAGTAGCTGGTGTTTCGTGTAACTGCCCTCTGCGCTCCCACCGCTGTGTTTCGACTGCTCGATGATGTCGAGGAACGCGTGTTCCTTGAGGAGGTCACGGACGCGACGGAGCGAGAGGCTGTCAGATCCCTCCTGTCGGCAGATGTTCTCGTAAATCTCGTACACGCGACTGGTCCGGAAGCCATCCTGACGTCCGTTCGAGAGCGATAGCAGCGCGAGCGCCTGAAGGACGTACCGGGAGTGTGGCGTCGATCCACGGATGAGCTCGCGGAACCGGTCCGTTTCGGCGCGCTGGCGAGCCTGCGTAACGAACTCCTCTCGGACCGTCGGTTCGTCGTTTCCCTGTGCGATTTCGCCGGCGTACCTGAGGATGTCGATAGCCTTCCGTGCGTCCCCGTGTTCCCGGGCCGCGAGCGCCGCGGCGCGCGGAATGGTGGACGGGTCGAGGACGTCGTCGTGGAACGCGTCCGCCCGCGCCTGCATGATCTCTCGGAGTTGGTTCGCGTCGTACGGCGGGAACACGAACTCGCGTTCACAGAGGCTGGACTTGACCCGCTCGTCCATTCGGTCCTTATACTGGATCTTATTGCTGATCCCGACGACGCCGAGCTTACAGTCGGTGATCTTCCCGGCCTCGCCCGCCCGGGAGAGCTGCATCAGGATCGCGTCGTCGTCGAGTTTGTCGATCTCGTCGAGGATGATGAGGACGACGTCGTACCGCTGGTCGAGGATGCGCCAGAGCCGCTTGTAGTACGTCGACGTCGAGAGCCCCTTGTCCGGGACGTTGATCCCGGTTGCGTCGGGGTCGTTCACGCCGTCAGCGATGGTCTGTACGGCCTGCGTCTCGGTCGTATCCTGCGCGCAGTCGACGTACGCGAAGGTGGCGTTGACGCCCTCCTCGCCGGCGGTCGAGACGAGTCGCTTCGAGACGTACTTTGCACAGAGGGACTTCCCGGTCCCCGTCTTCCCGTAAATGAGGACGTTACTCGGACTCTGGCCGAAAATGGCCGGATTGACCGCGTTCGCGAGATCGGCGATCTCGTCGTCGCGACCGACGATCCGACCTTCTCCGGGGAGATGACTGATCTCAAGGAGTTCCTTGTTCGTGAATATCGGGTCCTCCCGAGTGAAGAGGTCGTCCGCTGCGTCCATGGGATCGACACCGGGTTTCCGGTGAAATGCGTTCCGTTTCGATCGTGCGCGGAAGGAGGATCGAGACACACACCGGGTTTCCGGTGAAATGGGCACTGTGGGGGGTGGTGTTCTATGGGGTAACTGAGAAGGAAACCGAGAACGGGGACGCAATGCGGGTCGAGCAGAGACGATACGGAATGACAGAATCCATTACGCCCTCCAATTCACCGGAAATACGGTGTCCATTCCACGACCTCTCACACCAGAGACGAGGGTTTCAAGCCCATAAAAACCTGATTAGCCGCTCCCGTTTCCGATGAAAACCCTCTCTACTACCGAGAGAGAAGTCTCTCTACTAGGTAGCTTATTGGGATATACTCTAAACCAAGGTATAACTCTTTATGAAAAAGCTGAAGTTGAAATCAGTGATCCACCGGAAATATAGAAATCCGACCCGACCGCACCTGCCACGCTCCCCCATTTCACCGGAAACCCGGTGTGTCACTCCGTCCTCATACTCCCGTCCTCATACTCCCGTCCTCTCACTCCCGTCCTCTCACACCTATCTCCATATGTTACTCCGCTGTACGAGAACGAATGCGACCGTGGGGATTGAACTGCGGGCGAGAACTACTAAAGCGAGCGAGAACTACTAAAGCGAGCGAGAACTACTAAAGCGGGCGAGAACCACAAATGCAGGCGAGAATCACAAAATGACGAAAGGCTCCTTCAAAACGACTCAGAAGGGTTAATCGACCGGAGATCCGCTACTCTTGGGCGTCGACAACCGCCACGCTCGCCAAGTTGACGATGTCTTTTACCTCGTCACCGCGCTGGAGGACGTGGACGGGCTGATCCATGCCGACCAGCATCGGGCCGATGGCCTCCGCTCCGCCGAGACGCTGGAGCAGTTTGTATCCGATGTTGCCCGCTTCGAGATTCGGGAAGACGAGCACGTTCGCCGCCTCGTCGAGCTCCGAAAACTCGTAGGTCCCGTTGAGGATCTCGTCGACGACCGCCGTATCGGCCTGCATCTCGCCGTCGACGGGGAAGTCGACCGTATCGTCGCCGTGGAGAATGTCGACCGCCTCCCGGGGCTTCCGCGTTCCCTGGTTGTCGACGCTGCCGAAGTTGGAGTACGACAGCATCGCCGCGCGCGGTTCGACGTTGAACCGCCGCGCGAGCTCCGCGGTGTGACGAGTGACCTCCGCAAGCGTCTCCGCGTCCGGGTCCTGGTTCACTGTGGTGTCGGCACAGAATATCACCCGGTTCTTGAACGTGAGCATGTACACGCCGGCGATCGTGTCGGTCTCGTCGTCGGACCCGATCACCTGTAGCGGCGGCCGGAGCGCCGAGGGATAGTGATGCGTCAGGCCGGTGAGCATGGCGTCCACGTCGCCCGCTTTCACCATGACGCTCCCGAGGTAGTTCGTGTCACGCCGGACGAGCTCGTTCGCCTCCCGGCGGGTGATCCCCTTGCGTTTCCGGATCTCGTGAAGCCGGTCGCCGTACGCCGACACGTCGCGGTGTTCCGGATCGACGGTCTCCGGCTGGAACGAGAGTCCGAGCCGATCGGCCGTTCGACTGATCTCGTCGGTGTCACCGAGCAGCACGGGATCCGCGATACCCTGCTCCGAGAGCTGATAGGCCGCGCGGATCATCTTCTCGTCGGTCCCCTCCGCGAGTGCGATGCGCTTCGGGTCGCTCTTCGCCTTGTTGAGGACGACACGCATCATCTCGCGGGATTTCCCGAGCCGCGCTTCGAGTTCTTCTCGGTACCGTTCGAGGTCGATCTCGGTACGCGCGGCGCCCGACTCCATCGCCGCCTCGGCGACGCTCGGCGCGACCTCGAAGAGGACGCGCGGGTCGAGCGGCTTCGGGATCACGTAGTCCGGGCCGAACTGGAGCGGGTCGTCGCCGTACGCCTTCACGACTGCGTCCGGGACGTCTTTCCGTGCCAGCTCCGCGAGCGCCTCCGCGGCGGCCCGCTTCATTTCCTCGTTGATCTCCGTCGCGCGCACGTCGAGCGCGCCGCGGAAGAGGAACGGGAACCCGAGGACGTTGTTCACCATGTTCGGGTAGTCCGACCGTCCGGTGGCCATGATAACCGTGTCGTCGCGGGCGGCTTTCGCGTCCTCGTAGGTGATCTCCGGGTCGGGGTTCGCCATCGCGAAGATGATGGGGTTGTCGCCCATCGACTGCACCATCTCCTGCGAGACGATCCCGCCGACTGAGAGTCCGACAAAGACGTCGGCACCATCTATCGCGTCCGCGAGGTCCCCGTCGGGGCCCTCGCTGGCAAACTGGCTCTTGTACTCGTTGACCCCGCCGTTGGCGGCGCGTTCGGCCGTAATGATCCCGGAGGAGTCACACATTGTGATGTTCTCTTTGCGGGCGCCGAGCGAGACGTAGAACTTTGCGGACGCGATCGCGGACGCGCCCGCGCCGGAGAAGACGATCTCGATCTCGGAGATGTCCTTCCCGGAGATTTCGACCGCGTTCGTCAGGGCGGCGCCGGAGATGATCGCGGTCCCGTGCTGGTCGTCGTGGAACACGGGGACGTCCATCTCGTCGCGGAGGCGCTCCTCGATCTCGAAGCACTCCGGCGCCTTGATGTCCTCGAGGTTCACGCCACCGAACGTCGGCTCCATCGCGGAGACCGCTTCGCAGAACGGATCGACCGCGTCGATGTCGAGTTCGATGTCGAAGACGTCGATGTCGGCGAAGCGCTTGAAAAGCACACCCTTCCCTTCCATGACCGGCTTCGACGCCGACGCTCCGATATCGCCGAGTCCCAAGACGGCAGAGCCGTTCGAGACGACCGCGACGAGATTCCCCTTGGCGGTGTACTCGAAGACCGACTCGGGATCCGCGGCGATATCGCGACAGGGCGCCGCGACGCCGGGCGAGTACGCCAACGAAAGGTCCCGCTGCGTGTTCGTCGGCTTCGTGGTCTCGATCGCGATCTTTCCCGGCGGCTCTTGACGGTGGTATTCCCGCGCGTCGTCATCCAATCCCATGTGGTCCTCAATTCGGGAACGGAGTAAAAAGGTATGTGAACCCGTCGAAAGAGTGGTTCGACGTTCGACGTTTCTCCGTCGAAATCGGAGAATCGTCCGACCGCTCGGGTATCGGTGTCACGTTCGATGTCGACACCGACTGCTCAGCGGTCGTTGTAGTCGTCGCCCTTCGCTCCCGACCGTCCGCCGACTTCGGAGTCGGAACCGGAACCGAAGTCGGAACCGGAATCGGAGTCGAAACCCGAATCGAGATCGGCATGGAGCAACGCGAGCGCCGGGTCGATCCCGCCGAGCGTCGAGACTTCGTAGGCGACGCGGTAGGAGCGCGTAACGACCTGCACGGGCAACACGAGCACCACGAGGACCGCGATCCCTGCGAGTGCCACGAACGCGAGCGCCGACACCCCCGCCGTGGTCCCGACCAACGCGCCAAGCCCGCCCAGCGCGACGGCCACGAGGAGGAGCGCGAGACCGGCGACCGTGGCCACGAGGGCGAAAGCGAACACGGCCGCGAGCCCCTCGACGACCGACAGTCCCAGCGAGACGACGACGTGGACGAGGAGGTAGATCAAAAGCTCCGTCCACTCGGCGCGTAAAGTCGTCCAGAACCGACGCCATCCCCCGATCACGCCGGTCCCCTCGACGATCATCGTCGGCACGACGAACTCGTAGGTGAAGCGGAGCGCGAGCGTGGCGACCGCGACGAACACCGCTCCGAGAACACTGAGAGCGACCGCCGACCCGACCGACAGCGACGCGAGCGTCGTGGCGAACGAGTCGACCGGCGCCCACCCGATCGGGGTGTCCGCGGCGACCGCGACGAGGACAACGAGTGCGACGGGCGTCGCCGCCGCGGTGCTCAGTACCGCGGTGAACAGGAACAGGCCGAGCGACTGGCGGAGTCGCCCGAGAAACGGTCGCCAGATCCGGACCTCGTTCGTTCGGAGCGCGTCGTAAAAGACCAGTCGCAGCGACAGCGACGCCACGGAAACCGCGGCGACCAACAGGACGATTCCGACGGCGACGACCGCCAGTACCCTCGGGTCCACCACTTCCGCGAGCTCGGCGGGAATCATCAAGCGACCATCGACGGTCCCGAACCCCGGATCGATCCCCTGAGGCGGCGTCATACCCGCGTCGGAGACGGCGGAGACGGACGCGTTCACACCTGCGCCACCGCCGCCCATTAGGAGCACGAGGAGGGAGAGCTTCGCCCAGCGAACGAGGCTGAACGGAAACAGGAACCGGCGCGTGGCGTCGACCGCGTGGTCGAGGGCGCCGACGGCGTGCCAACTCATATCCGTCGCTTCTCACGGATCGCTTATATAATATGTTGGGAGAGCGGCTCCGGAAGCCCGGGCCGTCCCGCCTACTTCGTCTCGATTCCCCTCGCTCCGAGCACCATCTCTCCCCACTTCGACCACAATTTCTCACCACTCTGACCGCACCTTCTCCACGCTCCGACCACAATTTCTCACCACTCTGACCGCAGCCCTTTACGCCGAACGGTGCGAGCACCCGAGTATGAAGGTCCGCGGCGAACGGGAGTGTCAGGAGTGCGGCGCCCGGTGGTCGTACTACGAGACGGGAAGCGTCGAGTGCCCGGATTGCGGGGGTCTCCGGAGCGTGGGCGTCGACGACCGCACGGCTCACACCGACGCGCTCGCCGCGCTCAACCTCGGGACGCACCGCGCTCGGTTCGGTGACGCAGAGGGGACGCTCCCGACGGAGGGCGTCGACGAACTCAAGTCAGATCTCCGCGAGTACGTCCGCAAGCGCGGATTCATCCGCGGCGGAGAGCTGCTCCCGCTCGACGACACGTACCTCGCGGCTCGGGAGCTACTGGAGGCGATCGACTGCTACGACCGGCTCCGCAACCCAGCCGATGCGGACCGCGAGTACCTCATCGACCTGCTGGCCGGCGCCGACGACGGCGACCGCCCCGCGACGGAGAACGTCCCCGAGCGACTCCGCGAGGCGCGCGGGATGGCGGCAGCCCGCGCGGTCGACGAGTACCGGAGTGACCTCCTCGCGTTTCTCGACGAACTCGACACAGACAGCGGAACGGGTTCGGAGGACGATACGATCCGAGACGACGCCAAAGCGGACACGGCGACGGTGTCAGTCACCGGCGACGATCCGCGGTCGCGAATCGCCCCGGCAAGAGAGCTCCTCGAACGACTCCGAGACCGCGCAAAGCGCGTCGAGGCGCTCAACGGCGACGTTCCCGCGGCGGACGCCGATGCGCTCCTCGACGCTGCGGACGCGCTCGGCGAGTACGTGCGAACCGGCGGCGACGCAGCGATCGAACGGGCTCGCGCCCGACTGCCGGACCAGAGCGCCTGACGCCGCGAACGCATCGAGCACGAACACGGCGTAATCACACGCGATATCCGCGGGAGTACATTCAACTCTCCCCTCACCGATCCACGCCCATGCCGCGGTTCGACGTCCACGACCACCGTCACGCGCTGAAGCAGCTCAAGGACACGGGATCGACGAGCCTCTGGGAGAATCGGAAGGATGTCCCGTGCCCGGTCTGTGACGCCCCCTTCGACCGGCTGTTCACCACGCGCGAGACGGGGACGACGTTCCCCGAAAGCGACGGGGCGAGGTTCTGTCTCCTCCGCGACGACGACGCGATCCACCTGTTTCGGCACTGATCGTACACCCGCCAGCGATCTGATCGCTCAGTCGCCGACGGCCGCGTCGACGTCGGGCTCCGGGTCGCCGATGTACCGCTCGGTCCACGTTCCTCGGGCGAACCACGCGACGCCGATAATCGCACCGAGGATGTTCCCGAGCGCCATCCCGACCCAGACGCCGGTCTCGCCCCACCCGGCGACGAAGACCAAGTAGCCCACGCTTGCGACGCGGCCGACCCAGAGGGTGAGTATCGAGATCACCATCGCCGTCTTCGTGTTGCCGGCGCCGCGGAACGCGCCGAGAATCACCTGCGAGACGCCGATGAAGGCGAACTCCACCGATCGGACCCGAACGTACTCGACCGCGTACGAGACGGTGGCGGGCGCGTCCGGCACGTCGCCGAGGAAGGCGCCGACGATCGGCTCCGTGAACGCCACCGCGACGACGGCGACGAGGAACATCACGCCCGCCCCGGTCCCGGCGGCGAGTTTGACCGACCGCGCCGCGCGGTCCGCCCGGTCCGCGCCGAGGTTCTGTCCCACCATCGTATCGATCGCGCGTCCGAGCCCCATCGCGGGGAGGAAGACGAGCGAGATGAGGCGGTTCCCGAGCCCGTACGCCGCCACGACCGGCGGCGAGAACGTGACCACCATCGCCGTGAGGGTGATCATCGCGAGCGCGCTGGTCGTCTGCTCGACGCTGGAGGGGAGCCCCAGCCGAAAGATGTCGCGGATGAACCCCAGGTCTGGCACAAGGTGACTCACCGTGACGGCCGGCCCCAGCCCGGTGCCGAACAGCAGCCAGATGCCGATGGCGGTGGCGACCCCCCGCGAGAAGATCGTCGCTATCGCCGCCCCCTCGATCCCGTAGCCGGTGAAGCCGGTAACCGCGAACAGCGAACTCTCCAGCGCGACCGGATCGAAGGCGGCGGCGACCGGGAGGCCGGCGAGCCACGCGAACAGCGGGTTCTCGGCGAACCCGAAAACAAGGAACGGGTCGAGGAACACGTTCAGAACCACTGAGACGAGCATCACCGCCATCGGCGTCCGGGTGTCGCCGTAGCCGCGCATCAGCGCGGAGAAGACGAAGAACCCGAACATCAGCGGGATGCCGGCGAAGATGACCTCCATGTAGTCGGCCGCGAGGGGGATCACCGTCGCCGCGGTGTCGGGGTCGCTCGGGAGGAGCTCCAAGGCCGGGCGCGTGTAGAAGTACCCCGCGACCCCGATGAGCACCGACAGCACGGAGACGGTGAAGATGGTCTGGCCCGCGACCAGCCCGGCCGACCGGTCGCCGTCGGCCCCCGTGTACTGCGCCACGAGGATGGCGCCCGCGGTGGTGAATCCGCCGGCGACGGCGATAAGCAGGAAAATGAGCGGGAACGCGAGGCTGATCGCTCCGACTGCCTCCGCAGACAGCCGACCGAGGTAGAGCGTGTCGACGACGTTGTAGGTCACCTGTAACAGCTGGATGACGACGATGGGCCACGCCAGCTGAAACAGCGGCCTGACCAGGCTCCCCTCGGTGATCGACTCCTCGGGAACGCGCTCGCCGCCGTCGCCGTCGGAGCCATCACCAGGCCGGTCGGAGTCACCGTCAGCTCGGTCGGAGTCACTGTCAGGGGCACTCTCACCGCCTTCTGGGGGGATATCTGTTCGATCTTTAGAGGGCTCGTCGCTCACTGGCTTATAAATAGGTGGCTCCGTCAATCAGGCTTCCGGTTCCGGCGGCCCGCGTGTTGTGGCCCTCTCAGTTTCCGTCGCTATCCGCGACATCGTCTCGACCGAGAGATCCCTCGGCGGACTCCTCGTCATCCAAATTCACGCCATCGAACTCGTCACCGACCGGCGAGTCGGCGGCGGCCGCCCGAGCGCCTCGCGTCCCGTCGTCGTCGGGCTTGTCGCCCGCCCGTTGCCCCGGCGGTCGCCCGTCGTCCGGGCCGCCGACCCGCGCGACCCCGGAGGTGTCGTCGAAGACGAGGTGCCGGTGCGGGTACGCCATCTCGACGTCCGCGTCCGTGAGCCGCTCCCGGATCCGGGTGTTCACGTCGGACTGTACCTTGGCGAGCTTGTACGGCTTCTTCACCCAGTACCGGAGGCGAAGCAGCACGCCGTCGTCGCCGAACTCGTGGATCCGGCAGTCCGGGCTGGCGACGTAGCGCGCGACGCCGACCCGGATGTCGGGGCCGCCGTTGATCACCGCCTCGCAGTCCCGGGCCGCCCGCTCGATCAACCGACGACCCTCTGAGATGTCGCTCTCGTAGGTGACGAGCACGTCGATTGTCCGCCGCGTTCGCTCGTCTTCCGCCGAGAAGTTGGTCACGTCGCGCTCCCGCATCGACCCGTTCGGAACGACGAGGAAGGTGTTGTCGAGCGTGAATATCTTCGTGTACCGGATCGTGATGTCCTCGACGAACCCCGTAGTCCCGTTCTCCAGTTCTATCATGTCACCGATTTCGAACGGCTGGTCCGCGAGAATGAACACACCATTGATGAAGTTCCCGACGAGCGGGGCGAGAATGATACCGATCACGGCCGAGAACACCGCCGTCCCGACGAGCAGATCGGTAAACTGGAACCCGGCGGCTCTGAGCCCGAACAGGAACGCCATGACGATCGTCCCGACCCGGACCCCGCGGACGATCGTCTGCGCGACGCTCTGCCTCGACACCCGCCTGGCCACCGGGCGCCCGATGAGTCGGACGAGGAACTTCGAGAGGACGACGCCGACCGCCACCGACAGGACGACCAACAGTATCCCGGATCCGGGGAGCGACGCCAGCCGCGAGACGGCGTTCGCCACCGGATCGAGGATCTGCCCCGGTGCCGGACCGAGGATCTGCCCCGGCGCCGGATCGAAGAGCGTCCCCGATATCGGCGCCGCGCCCGCGGGCTGTGCCATAGCCAACTCGCTATCGCCCATCCGAAAAAGGGTTTCTCCCCGAGGACGGGGGGAGCGGGGCGGCCGGTGAACGCACGAACGCGGACTGAGTAACCACTAACACCCCGCCAGGCGAATCCCGTATCATGTCGGAGACTCCGCCCGTCCAGCCGTCTTTCAGCGTCACCCACGACTCCGCGCCGAGCGACGTCCTCGTGGCCGGCTTCTCGTCGTTCGGGCTCGCCGGACTGACCGCCGTGGACTACCTAGTCGACGACCTCGACCTCGAGGAGACCGGGCACGTCCGGATCGAGGGGCTGCCGTCGATCACCCCGTTCGCGAAGGGGCGACCGCGCCATCCGGTCCGACTGTACTCCGCGGACGACGTCGACGTCACCGTGCTCGTGGCCGAGCAGTTCGTTCCGCCCGCGCTCGGGAAGCTGCTCTCGACGGCGATCCTCGACTGGACCGAGGGCGCCGAAGTCTCGGAGATCGCGGTGTTGGCCGGGGTACCGATCCCGCACGGCCCGGACGCTCACCGCACCTTCTACGTCGCGACGGACGACTACCGCGATGCGCGCCTCGCGGACGAGACGGTCCCGCCGATGGAGGCGGGCTTCCTCGACGGGACGAGCGCCTCGCTGCTCGAACGAGGGATGGACTCGCCGCTCGGCGTCGGCGTGTTCATCACGCCGGTCCACGCGCAGGCCCCGGACGTGGAGGCCGCGGTACGGCTCGTGGACACGGTGAACGAGACCTACGACCTCGGAGCGGACTCCGAGCCGCTGACGTCGTTCGCGGAGGAGATCCGCATGCACTACGAGGGGCTCGCCGAACGGATGGAGGAGCGCGAGCCGGAACGCGGGTACGACCGGATGTACATGTGACGTATCGCCCTCCGGACGGGGCGGCCCCCTACGCGGAGCCGTCCCCCACGGACCGACGACCCGCGATAGGATCTGAATCTGAAAACGCGTACAACTCGACTCATAGTAAAAACCTATATCCATTGAACGCGTCGTCTCGGGTATGACCGACGATCTTCGCGACACACTCGATCACGTCGGGGACCGGTTCAACCTCGGCGAGTACGAGATCGACGCCTACCTCGCGGTGTTGGAGCACGGCGAACTGACGGCGAGCGACATCGCCGACCGGACCGACATCCCGCAGCCGCGCGTGTACGACACGGTGCGAAGCCTCTCGGACCGCGGACTCGTGGAGCTGCGCGAGTCGCGGCCGATGAAGATCGTCGCCGTCGACCCGGACGACGCGTTCGGTGACCTCCGGTCGTCGTTCACGGAGATGGTCGACGAGCTAGAGGCCCGGTACACCGCGCCGACCCGAGAGACCGAGGCGGTGTCGCTGGTGAAGTCGCGCTCGACGATCCTCCGGTACCTAGAGGAGATCATCGCCGGCGCGGAGTACGAGCTCGCCGTCTCTCTGACTCCCGGCCTGCTCCGTCGCTTCCGTGACGACCTCGCTGAGAAGGTGGCCGAGGGCGTCAGCGTCGAACTGCTCGTCACCCCCGCGTCGAAGGCGCCGGACCCGGACGAGTTCGACTACCTTGAGGTGTCGACCATCGCTCGCGCGCGACGAGGCATCACGACGCCAGTCCTTGCGGTCGCCGACGGAGAATACTCCGTCTACGCCACGCAGGACGCGCTCCGCGACGACCGCGAGCGCTACGGCGTCATCTTCAACCGCTCAGCGCTCGGCTTCCTCGTCTCCGGCTTCTTCGGCACCGTGCTGTGGACGACGGCCGAGACGCTCGCCACGAACGGGTCTGAGCGCCCGTTCCCGCGCCGCTACGCGTCGATCCGCCGGGCCGTCAAGGACATCAGGGAGTTCGCCGACAAGGAGTTCTACGCGACCGTCGAGGGACGCGACATCGAGACGGGCGAGCCGGTCACCGTCCGCGGCCGCGTCGTCGACCTCGCGTTCGAGGACACCGAGGAGGTTGCGTCGCTGGTGGTCGAGACCGCGTCCGGGCGCGTCGAGATCGGCGGGCGCGTCGCCGCTTTGGAGGACGTCGAGGGACAGGAGATCGTCATCGGCCGCGACGAGCCGCCGGCGCTGTAAGGCGGGTCTCGTTTCCACGCCGACCGCGCAGTCGCCCCGATTTATTATGCGGGCCGCCGCCCGATCAGTATGGAGCACACGACGCTCGGTGACACGGGCACGACCGTCAGCGAGCTCGCGCTCGGCTGCATGAGCTTCGGAAGCGAGCACGAGTGGATGCTCGACGAGGAGGAAGGCCGCGAGCTCGTCGAGCGCGCGATCGAGCTCGGGATCACCTTCTTCGACACCGCGAACGTCTACTCGAACGGCGAGAGCGAAGAGATCCTCGGCGACGTGCTCACCGAGTACGACCGCGACCGCTTCGTCGTCGCCACGAAGGTGTACGGCGAGATGGACGAGTCGAACCCGAATTCGAGCGGGCTCTCGCGGAAGGCGATCGAACAGGAGCTGTCGAACAGCCTCGACCGGCTCGGGATGGACACGGTCGACCTCTATCAGATCCACCGCTGGGACGACGACACGCCGATCGAGGAGACGCTTTCCGCGCTCGACGACGCCGTCCGCCGCGGCGACGTACGATACGTCGGCGCCTCCTCGATGTGGGCCCACCAGTTCGCCGAGGCGCTCCACACGAGTGACCGCGAGGGGTACGAGCGGTTCGTCACGATGCAGAACCTCTACAACCTCGCGTATCGCGAGGAAGAGCGCGAGATGGTCCCGCTATGCGAGAGAGAGGGGATCGGCATGATCCCGTGGAGCCCGGTCGGCGCCGGCTACCTCGCGCGCCCCTACGAGCAAGACGACGCCACGGCCCGCGGCGAACACGAGACCGCGCTCGGCCGGCCGTACCGCGAGGGCGGCGGCGAGGAGATCAACCGCCGCGTGCAGGAGCTGGCCGAGGAGAAGGGCGTGAAGATGGCCCAGATCGCGCTCCGGTGGGTGGCCGGCAAGGACGTCGTCGACGCGCCGATCGTCGGCACGTCGAGCGTCGAACACTTGGAAGACGCGGTCGAAGCGCTCGACGTCGATCTATCGGCGTCGGACGTGGAGTGGCTCGAAGAGCCGTACGAGCCGGTCCGGGTCTCCGGCCACGAGTAGCGCGCCGCCGCCGGAGAGGGATCCGCTCGGAGGGACTGAGGGGGGCTCGGGCGCCCTTCGCGTGTACGTCCGACGCCGATCCCATGACCGCACCCCTGTGTCGGCGTAACACACTTAAGAGACCGCTCTGTAAGGTGACTCAGTGGCATCCCGACAAGGCGGGCCGGGAGACGCGGAGTCATCCCGTCCCGGATCGACGGAACGTCGGACCGCGTCCACGACCGCGCCGGCTGGGGCCGAACGGCGCGCGGCGCGCTCAAACCCTTTTCCCGCCGAGCCGGAGACGACCGATCCGCGGAGACGCGGGTCCGCGTCTGATCGCCGGTCCGGAGCCGCGCGAACCGCGGAGGACCCGCCGATTCGCGACCCCGGGCGCTACGCGCTCACCGATCACTTCCGCAAGCGCCTCGAACAGCCCGGTCGCTACGTGTCGACTCGGACCGTGAGCGACGCGATCCGCCGAGGGCAGCTCCGCTGGAACCGGACCGACGGCTGGCGGTTCGCCCTCGTCGAGGGCGGGGTCCGATTCGTCGTCGTCGTCGGTGATACGGAGACGAACTCCCCCGTCGTCGTCACCGGCTGGACGGAGGTGGCCGACCGCGAGGCGGCCCTCGACGCGCGCCGGTGGGACCCCGTCGACGTCGACACCATCACCGTGCGAGCGGCGCTCAGCGAATCGGCGTCGGCGCCCATTCCGGACCGGATCCGGCCTCGCACGGTGACCCGGCCGTTCGTCGTCGGCGACCACCGGCTGAAGACCGAACCCGGCGAGCCGTACGTCCGGTGCGCCGACTGCGGCTGCCGGTTCCGCTCGAAGGACGCGATCACCTCCCGTGGCTGTCACGGGCGCTCTGGTCGGTGACGGCCGATCCGAACCGGTCACCGTCGGCTGCCGACCCGTAGCCGGTCGTCGACCGCGGACGCTACCCCTTTCAGCGTCGCGGCCGAATCGGATCCAATGACCGACGACGCCGGCGACGACGCATCCGGGCCCGACGACCTCTCGCTGGATCGCTTCCACGAGGCGCTCGAAGCGGAGGAGCGCCCGATCGCGACCGCCAGCGAGGTCGCTCGGCGACTCGGCACGACGCAGTCGACCGCCCGAGACGCGCTGGCCGCGCTCGTCGACCGCGGCGTCGTGGACCGGCTCGACGTCGAGAGCGACCCGGTCGTCTTCTACCCGACGGACTGGGGCCGGCTTGCGACCCGCGAGCGCGTCGTCGCGTTCCCGAACCGCCGCGAGATCGTCGTCGACCGCCCGACGCAGTACACCCGCGCGAGACTCTCGCAGTTCGCGCACCTCGTCGACACAACCGGGACGGAGCCCGGAACCCGCGGGTACCTCTACCGGATCCGACAGGAGGACGTGTGGGCCGCGCCGTTCGACGACGCCGCCGACCTCATCGCGAGCCTTCGCACTGTCCTCCCGCGCAGATTCGAGCACCTCGAGGAGTGGATCCGCGACCAGTGGCGCCGCGCGCACCGCTTCCGCTTATATACCCACGACGACGACTACGTCGTCCTCGCGGCCGCCTCCGAGAGCCTGATGGGCAACGTCGCCGACCAGCACCTCGACGACGACCACCTTCGGGCACCCATCTCGGAGACGGAGGCGTGGGTGAACGAGGGCGCCGTCGCCGAAGTGAAGCGCGCCCTCTACGACGCGGGCTACCCGGTCGAGGACGACCGGGACCTCGACGTGGGCGACCCGGTCGATATCGACCTGACGACCGACCTCCGCCCGTACCAAGAGACGTGGGTCGAGACGTTCCTCGAACGCCGCTCCGGGGTGTACGTCGGCCCGCCGGGCTCCGGGAAGACCGTCGCCGCCATCGCGACCATCGCGGCGGTCGGGGGCGAGACGCTCATCCTCGTCCCCTCCCGCGAACTCGCCGGGCAGTGGCGAGAGGAACTGCTCGAACACTCCACGATCGACTCGGCCGACATCGGACTGTACCACGGCGGGCAAAAGGAGATCCGCCCGATCACGATCGCAACCTACCAGATCGCCGGAATGGACCGCCACCGCTCCCTGTTCGACTCCCGGAAGTGGGGGCTGATATGCTTCGACGAATGTCACCACGTTACCGCCCCGGTCTACAGCCGCACGGCGGAGCTCCAGAGCAAACACCGCCTCGGCCTCTCGGCCACTCCGGTCCGCGAGACCGGCAGCGAAGAGGAGATATACACCCTGATCGGTCAGCCGATCGGCGCCGACTGGGACGAGCTGTTCGAGGCGGGGTTCGTCCAGGAGCCGGAGGTCGAGATCCGGTACGTCCCGTGGCGCGACGAGATGGCGCAAAACGAGTACGCCAGCGCCGACGGCCGCGGGCGACGCCGGCTCGCCGCCGAGAACCCCGCGAAGATCGAGGAGATCCGATACCTGCTCGCGGCCCACCGCGACAAGCAGGCGCTCGTCTTCATCGAGTTCCTCGATCAGGGCGAGGCGATCGCCGACGCGCTCGGCGTGCCGTTCATCAGCGGTGAGACCCCGCACCGCGAGCGCGCCGAGCTGTTCCGGCGGTTCCGCGAGGGCGGAGGGAGCGGCGACGGCGAGAAAGGGAGACCCGGTTCGGACGGCGACGGCCTCGACACCCTCGTCGTCTCCCGCGTCGGCGACGAGGGGATCGACCTCCCGAACGCCGAGGTCGCGATCGTCGCCAGCGGGCTCGGCGGCTCCCGCCGCCAGGGGTCTCAGCGCGCGGGGCGAACGATGCGGCCCGCCGGCTCCGCGCTCGTCTACGTGCTCGCGACGCGCGGCTCCAGCGAGGAGGAGTTCGCCCAGCGGCAGATGCGGCACCTCGCGCGCAAGGGCGTCCGCGTTCGGGAGACGAACGTCGCGGAGTAGTCCGGTGCGACGTGACGGAGTCGTTCGGCGAGCGAACCGTCCGGTCCCGTGAGGGGAACCGACCGATATCCCCCGCTTACAGCGTCTCAGCCATGCGCTGGGCGGCCTCTTCGATACCGCCCTCGTTCTCGATAAACCGAACGGGAGCGTTCTGGTCGCGCGCGTACTGGAGCGCGGCGGACCGGTTGAGATCCTGTTCGAAGGAGATCTTGCGCTCGGTGGCCTCCCGCGTCTCGCGGTCGCTTTCCCGTCGGCGTTCGAGGATCGTCTCCGGGTCCGCCTCCACGAGGACGAACGCGGTCGGCGAAACGTCGTGGAGCACTTCGGCAGGTAGCCCCTGAATGTACCCGGCCGACGTTTCGACCGCCAAGTGTGTCGAGAGGAGAATATCCGCGGTCCGCGCCTCGTCAGCGATGAACTCTCCCGCACGACGCTGGAGGCGGCGCGTCTGCGTTTGGGAGAGCTCAGCGAGGCCTTTCCGTTCAGTCGTGATACCGGTCGTCGCAGCCTGTTCGAGCATCACGTCTCCGAAATTTATCAGCTTGTACTCCCCTCCGAGTCCACGTCGAACCGCCTGACAGACGCTGGAGAGCCCGACACCGGTGACTCCAGACACCAGCGTGACCACCATCAGAAACTCACCTCGCTCTCGTCGTCCGTCTGTTGCGGCATCCCGCCGCGGTCGTCGTAGTATCTGCGTCCGATGAACCGCGCTCCGACGAGCGTCATCAACGTGTCGTAGAGGTCGTCGGCCGAATCGAACTCCTCCACCTCGGACCGTTCGATGACCGTTCGGATCGTCGTGACCTCTCCGTCCGGGGGGGACAGCTCCGTGCTCCCTACCGTCTCTAACACCGTTTCCCGTGACACTGGAAACTGGAGTTTCCGTGCGAACAGATCGCGGGTCTCTGGTAAGCGCATACAAACCATATGACACTGAGTAGTAAAGTAGCTACGTGTGTGGTCCCCGTCCACAAGACAACCTCCTCGGGGAGTTCTCCCCGGTTCCCACGCGTTCAGGCGCGAGGGCGAACGGCGCGTGATCGGATCCCCGCCGAGCTGTCTCCCCGGGGACCATCGCGCTCAGCGAAGCACCTCTCGGAGCGCGTCCGCCCCGCGCTCGATCGACGAGATCGGGTCGGCGGGATCGTCGTGCTCGTAGACGAGCCACTCGGCGCCGGCGTTCCGCGCGCTCGCGACGACCGCGTCGAGGTCCACGTCGCCCTCGCCGAGCGCGACCGACTCGTCGCTATCGACGTCGACGTCGCTGGCGTGGACGTGCGTGATCCGGCCGGCGTGTCGATCGATCAGCCCGGCCGGATCGGTCCCGCCGACGAGCGCCCAGCCGGCGTCGATCTCGAACCCGACCCGGTCGTCGGTCCGGTCGATCAGTCGCTCGATAGCCGAGTCGCCGTCGACGGTCGCGAACTCCTGATCGTGGTTATGGTACGCGAGCCGAACGCCCTCCGCGCCGAGGGCCTCCGCGAGGTCGTCCAGCCGCGTCGCGACCGCGTCGACAGCCGCCGTGTCCTCGAAGTGCGCCGCGTCGAGCCACGGGACGACGAGCGTGTCGACGCCGAGCCGATCGTATAAGTCGAGCGTCTCGTCGAACCCCCCTTCTAACCAGTCCTCCGGAACGTCCTCTAACGCCTCGATCGGAACGTGCGCGGACGCGGCGTCCAGATCGTTTCGGTCGAGGGCCGCGAGTACCTCCTCGGTCGGCGACTCGCGCACCCGGTAGGCGAACTCCACGCCGTCGTAGCCGGCCGCACCCACTCGGTCGAGCAGCTCCGGGAGCGACTCGTCGAGCGAGCGAAGCAGGTACAGCTGAACCGCGATGTCGACCATAGCCGTCGTCTCTCGGCCAGTAACGTATCGGTTCGGGTGCCTCTCGGGGGCGGCGGTGGCGACCGCCCGGGGATACCCGTCCTTACCGGCCCGAGGCTCTGGTCAGAGCCCCCGCCGTCGAAGCTTTGAACACCCGCTCCGTCGACCTCGCGGTATGGACACGAACGACGCCCCCAGCGACACGGATCCGAGCGCGGTCGGCGCCCCGACCGTCGGCGAGGCGGTCATCGACCACATGCTCGACCGCGGGGTCGACGTCGCCTTCGGGATCCCCGGGAAGCAGACGCTCCCGCTCAACCGCGCGCTCGCTGACCGCGACGCGCGGTTCGTCGTCGCGCGCCACGAGACCGCCGTCACCCACCAGGCGTGGGGGTACGCCGAGACGGGCGAGACCGGGACGATGGCGGCGACGGTCGTCGTCCCCGGCCCGGGCGACATGAACGCGATGAACGGCCTGAAAAACGCCCTGAACGACTGCGTCCCGCTCCTCCACCTCGCCGTCGAGACCGAGCGCGAGGTCCGCGGCGGCGACGGGATCCACGAGACGCCGCCGGAGACGTACGATACGGTCGTCAAGGAGAACGTCCTCGTCGACTCCCCCGCGGGCGCGGTCCCGGCCGTCGCCGACGCGATCTCCACCGCCCGCGAGCACCCGCAGGGGCCGGTCCGCGTCGGCATCCCGAAGGACGTGCTCGCGAGCCGGACGCCCCAGCCCGCGGTCGGGACGCGAGAGCCGAGCGCGTCGCCGGCTCCGCCGTCCGAGGCCGTCGACCGCGCCGCGGAACTCCTCGTCGGCGCCGACGCCCCGGCGATCCTCGCTGGCGGCGGCGTGCGACGCGCCGGCGCGAGCGACGCGCTCCGGTCTGCCGCGGAGGCGCTCGACGCGCCCGTCGCGACCACGTACAAGGGGAAGGGAACGTTTCCGGAGACTCACCCGCTCTCCGCCGGCGTGCTCTGCGGCGGGTCGAGCACGGCCCTCCGGGAGCTGCTCGGCGCGGCCGACGTCGGGCTCGTCGTTGGGTCCGACCTCGACGCGGTCGCGACCGCATCGTGGTCGGCCTCGATGCCGGACCGGATCGTTCACGTCACCCTCGACGGCGACGACATCGGATTCGGCTACGAGACGGAAATCGGAGTCGTCGCCGACGCGGACGCGTTCCTCCGTGCGCTCGGCGAACGACTCGACGCGGACGGCGAGCCGAGTGCCGACGGGGCAGCGGCGCGATCCGGAGCCGAGCGCGCCGGAGCAGTCAGGTCGGCCGACGAGGAGCGGTTCGCGGCGCTCGCGGACGAGCGCGCCCCGGGTGACCCTCCGCGGTCGGTCGAGGTCCTCCGCGAGGTCCGCGAGGCGCTCCCCGAAGAAACGATCGTCACGGCGGACGCCGGCGGCTTCCGGCTCTGGACGCTCGTCTCCTTCCCGGCGACGGGCCCCCGATCGTACGTCAACCCCGGGTCGTGGGCGACGATGGGGACCGGGCTGCCGTCGGCGATCGGCGCCAAGCTCGCGAACCCCGACCGCGACGTCGTCGCGCTGACCGGTGACGGCGGGCTCATGATGTGCGTGCACGAGCTGCATACGCTCGCCGCGGAAGGGACCGACGTGACCGTCGTCGCGCTCAACAACGACGACTACGCGATCATCAGCGAGGAGGCGTCGCGCTCGTACGGCTTCCCCGAGGGAACGTACGGCTGGGCAGACGCGGGCCTCGACCTCGTCGCCGTCGCGTCCGGGATGGGCGTCTCGGCTGAGCGCGTGACAGACGTGGACGCGGTCGGCGACGCGGTCGACGCGGCCCGGCACCGCGACGGCCCCGCGCTCGTCGAAGTCGTCACGGACCCGGCGGAGCCGCAGGCGAGCGAGTGGATGACGCGAGACCCCGCTGCCGGCGAGGATCAGTAGCCGTGCCCCTGCGAGGGGAGTAGACCCCGTGACCACGAGCGTGGCCGCTCGCGACGACGGACTCCGCGCCAGAAGGTTTCACCCCTCGCGTTTCGGGTATCTGAAGCGAGATATATGACGGTCGGGTCACGACCCTCCGTATGCGCAATCCGTGGGTCCACGACGACATGTCGGCTGGAGTCGGCTCCGGGTACGGCGGGAAAGTCCGGCTACTGGGGGCGTTCGTGTGGGGAACGCTGTTGCTCGGCGTCGGCGGGTCCGCGGTTCTCATCGGGACCGGGGCGGTCGAACCGGCGCTCCCGGGCTCGTTGCGATCGGCCGTCACGTTCGTCGTGGCCGGGACGACGTTGGTGCTCCTGTCGCCCCTCATTCTGCGGTTACTCGCGATATCGCGGCTGCTCGCGGCGACGGCGTTTCTCGCCAGTAGCTGGCTGCTCGGCAGGTTCGTGTGGAGCCGCGAGTCCGAGCGGATCGAACGACTCCTGCTGGGCGACGGAGGCCTCGGAGCCGGCGCGGAAGGCCTCGGTACCGACGCGGGGTCGGTCAACGGCTTGGTAGAACTGCTCGAGGCGCTCCTCTCCATCCTCTAACACGCCCGGAATAGAGGATTTCAGCGTCGAGAGGCGGGTTGTGCCCAGAGCGTGAGCCTTAACAACTCTCGTTGTGAATTCCGGCCATGACTCACGCGAACGACGTCGCCGTCGGCATCGTCGGGCTCGGCGGGATCGGCACCCACCACGCGACGAAGCTGACCGATCGCGGCGCGAACCTCGTCGGCGGCATGGACATCGACGCCGACGCGCGGGCCGCGTTCCACGAGAGGTTCGGCGTCCACGCCTACGAGAACGAGACGGAGCTCTACGAGGTGTGCGACGCCGTCCTGATCACGACGCCGAACCGCTTCCACGAGGAGTACGCCGTCTCGGCGCTGGAGGCCGGCCTCGACGTGCTCTTGGAGAAGCCGCTCGCGCACACCGTCGAGAGCGCGGAGCGCATCGCCGCGGCCGCCCGCGACGCCGAGGGATTCTGCATGGTCGGGTTCAACAACCGGTTCGCGGAGCCGGTCCAAGTGATCAAGGGGTACCAGGACGAAGGGCGGTTCGGCGAGACGACCCACGTCGAGGCGAACTACGTCCGGCGCCGGGGCGTCCCCGGCCGCGGCTCGTGGTTCACGTCGGGCGACGTCGCCGGCGGCGGCGCGCTCATCGACATCGGCGTCCACGCCATCGACTTGGCGCTGTACTTCCTCGGTCACCCGGAGGTCGTCGAGGTGTCGGGCGAGACGCGCACCGAGTTCGGCGACCGCGACGACTACGCGTTCGTCCACATGTGGGGCGACGACAACGGGGCCGACGGGTTCGACGTGGAGGACTCCGCGTCGGCGTTCATCCGCGACGCCGACGGCAACACCGTGTCGCTGGAGGTCGCGTGGGCGACGAACCGCCCGACGAACGACGAGTTCGTGATCCGAGGGACGGAGGCGGGCGCGACGTTCGACCGCGGCAGCGACGACCTCACGATCCACGAGGCGAGAGCGTTCGACGACGAGCAGCACCACTTCTCCGACACCGAGGTCGAGACGCGCGAGAGCGACAGCCACGCCGCCGAACAGGCCGCCTTCCTCGACGCGGTCGCGGCGGGCGAGGCGCCCTCGATCAACACGGTCGACGAGGCGCTCTCCGTCCAGCGCGTCATCGACGCGATCTACCGATCCTCGGAGCGCGGCGAGGCCGTTCGGCTGGACTGAGCGAATCGCCGGCCGGTTCGGCGCGTCGAGCGCTCGCGCTATCCGAACCTATTCGGTCCTGCGGTCCCTCCGCAGAGTCAACTCGTGACACGCGACGCCGGCCCGACCCCGCCCTCCGAACGCATCGTCAGCCTCGACGCGCTCAGAGGGTTCGCTCTGCTCGGAATCTTACTCATCAACGTCTGGGTGTTCGCGATGCCCGAGGCGTCGCTGTTGAACCCCACCGTCTACGCCGATTCCACCGTCTACGGCGACTTCACGGGCGCGAACTACTGGGCGTGGTTCGCCGGCCACGTGTTCGCGCAGTCGAAGCTCATCACGCTGTTCTCGGCGCTGTTCGGCGCCGGGGTCCTGCTGTTCGTCGAGAGCAAAGAGGAGAAGGGCCAGCCCGCGGTCAGGCTCCATTACCGGCGGACCGCGGTCCTCATCGCGATCGGCATGTTGCACGCGTACCTCCTGTGGTACGGCGACATCCTCGTCGCGTACGGGTTCACGGGGCTGTTCCTGATCACGCTCCGCGATCTGGAGGCCAAACAGCTCGCGGCGCTCGGCGGGCTCTTCCTGCTGTTCGTCCCCGTGACGGAGCTGTTCGCCGCGGTCAGCATCGGCGGCGACGCCATCGCGTCCCAGTGGGCGCCGAGCGAGGCCGCGCTTCGCCAGGAGGTGGCGACCTACCGGAGCGGCTGGATCGAACAGATGGACCACCGCGTCTCCGCCTCGTTCCAGCGACAGACGACCGGCTTCATCGGCTCCAGTTTCTGGCGCGTCGGCGGCGTGATGCTGCTCGGGATGGCGCTGTACCGCTGGGGCGCGTTGACCGGTGAGCGCTCGGCGCGGTTTTATAAGCGGCTCGTCACCGGCGGGGTCGTCGGCGTCGCAGTCGTCGTCGCCGGCGTCGCCTACATCGAGGCCAACGACTGGAGCGCGGGCGCGGCGCTGTACTGGCGCCAGTTCAACTACGTCGGAAGCCTCCTCGTCGCCGGCGGCTACCTCGGGCTCGTCATGCTGTACGCGAAGCGGCGCCCGGACGGCCCCGTGACGCGGACCTTCGCCGCGGTCGGGCGGACCGCCTTCACGAACTACCTGCTCCAGACCGTGCTCGCGACCACGATCTTCTACGGCCACGGCCTCGGCCTGTTCGGCTCCGTGAGCCGCGTCGAGCAGTACGGGATCGTCCTCGCGATCTGGGTCGTGCAGGTGACGCTGTCGGTGCTCTGGCTCAAGCGCTATCGGTTCGGTCCCGTCGAGTGGGTCTGGCGGACGCTGACGTACGGGGAGCGGCAGCCGATGCGAAATCCGGAGTAATCGGACTACGAACGTTCGCTCTTCGTCCATCGACCCGCGTTCCGTTCGTGTTCTGTTGCCGCCAGCGACGCGGTAACCACCTCCAAAGCCCCAGCCGCTCGCTTATAAGTAGTTGACTGCGGATCCTCGGAGACCACCTCCAAAGCCCCAGCCGCGAGGGCGGCGCACGCTCGCTGCGCTCCTCGGTCGCTCACTTCGTTCGCTCCCTGCGGTGCTTACATCGCCTGCGCCGCCCTCGCGGCTGCCCCTTTGAGTCCCGGCCCCACCGCACCGCAACCGCACCTCACACCTCCCCAGCCTCGTCGCTGGCACCCTCCGCTTCGCTTCGGGAGCCAGCGACTCCCTCGCGCGTGCTGCTCGGCCGCGAAGCGGCCTCGCAGGCACGCGCCACCGCACGCTCATGGACAACTAAGCCGTCAGTTACGACTCGTCGACTACTCGGTTCGACAGCGTCCCGACGCCCTCGTAGGTGATCTCGACTTCTTCGCCCGGCTCGACGAGCCCCGGGTTCGCCGGGCTCCCGAAGGCGACGCAGTCGCCGGGCTCGAACGTGAACCGCTCCGAGAGATAGGAAACGATCTCGTGGGGACCGAACAGCATCAGTTCGGTGTTCGCGTCCTGCCGCTGCTCCCCGCCGACCGTCGTCGAGATATCGAGGTTCGTCGGGTCGACGTCGGTCTCGATCCACGGGCCGAGGGGCGCGGAGCCGTCGAACGCCTTCCGCGCGGTCCGCCCCTGCTGGTCGAGCGCGTCGACGTCGTTCATCACCGTGTAGCCGCGGACGACCTCGGGAACGTCCTCGGGGTCGAGGTCCCGACAGCGCTCGTCGATGACGGCAACCAACTCGCCCGCGTACGTCAGCTCGTCGGTCCACTCGGGGTACGCGATCGACTCCCCGTGCGCGAGCAGGCTCGCCGGCGGCTTGATGAAGAAGTCGGGCTCCTCGGGGCGCTCGTACTCCATCTGGTCGAGCGTCTCGACGTAGTTCCGCCCGACGCAGTAGAGCGCGCTCGGGTCGCAGGGCGGGAGGAGCCGACCGTCGCGGCCGACCTCGTAGCGGCCGTCGGCGGCGACGATCGTCCCGTCCTCGTAGCGTCCGGAGACCGGTCCGTCGGGCGTGAGCAAGCGTGCGAGTCGCATGGCGGCACGTCCACGCGGGGCCGTCGAAAAGGCGTCGGTCGCGGTCGGGAGGCGTCTGGCGCGCTCGGTCGCGGTTAGTCGTCGTCCTCGTCCGCGGTCCCGATCACGACGCCCGACCGGATCTCCAGCGCGGTCTCGAACTCCTCGCGGCGCGTCTGACCCGAGCCCGCCCGCTCCACCGCCGTCTCGTGGGCGCGGGCGACGGCGTCGCGCTCGCGGTCAGTGAGTCCCAGCCGCTCCCCCACGCCCTCCCAGTGGTCGGGCTCCACGAGGAACGTCTCGCGGTCAGGCTCGGTCGCGATGCGCTCGTACCGTCGCCTGTACTCATCGATCCGCGGGCTCAGGTCCGCCTGCACGCGGGCGAGGAGGGAGGGGAGCCGCTCGGCGGGAACGCTGGCGAGCGCCGCCGTCTTCACCAGCGCGCTCCCGTCGATCGGGTAGTCGTCGGTCGACGAGGCCGATCCCGCTCCCGATGGATCCTCGTCGTCGGCCATCAGCCCCCGGCCCGCATCGCTTTCTGCCGGTACTTCGGGAGGAGCTCCGCGAGCGCTTCCGGGTCACCGTCGAACTCGGCGGTCACCTCGGTGAGCTTGATCGCGGCCGTGACTGTCACCTTCTCGGCGCTGAGCGCGACCCGCCACCCGTCGCCGTCCACGCGGGTCGCCTCCGCCGGATCGTCGGTGCCGACGAGCTCTCCCCCAAGGTTGACGAGGTAGTGGGCCGCGAGTCGCCGCGATATCCCGCGGTACGCGACCGTCTCGCGCTCCCAGCCGTCCTCGGCGGGCGGGAGGCCGTCGCCGGCTTCGCCGTGGGCGGTTCCGTCGCCGACGGTCGTCGAGTCGCCGTCGGTGGTCATGCGCCGCCCGCCACCGGCGGGAACACCGAGAGCCGATCGCCGTCCTCCAGCGCCGTCTCCAGGCCGTCGAGGTGGAGCACCTCGCGACCGTTCTTCAGCACGTTTATCTGCGGAGCGAGGCCGCCGTCGACGATCAGGCGACCGGCCATCCCGTCGTACTCGTCCTCGAGCTCCCGCAACACGTCGCCGACGCTCGATCCGTCGGCGAACTCCGCCTCGACGATCTTCCCGCCGGCGGCCTCGCGAAACGTCGCGAAGAACCGAAGTTCCAGTTCCATACCCGTCTATCGGGCCCCCGCGGCTTAAAAACGGGCGGCCGCGGGGATCCCCGAGGGCCAGACCGGCGGATCGCCGAGAGAAATGCGCGAGGACGCCTACAGGTCCGAGAGCCGGATCCCGTCCTCGACGAGCCGAAAGTTCCGCTCCCGCCCCAGTTCGTCGGCGAGCCACTCGTGTTCGTACAGCTGTCCGATCAGCTCCACGTAGAGGTTACGCCACGCGATCGCGTAGATCGGGGACTGCCCCCACGCGCGCAGTTCGGGGACGAACTCGTGATAGGTGCTCGCTTGCCCCTCCATGCGCTCGACCGCGTCGGCGACGACCTCGGCCGCCTCGGCCGGTTCGGCGTCCGCTATCTCCTCGTTGATCCGCGACTGGATCCCGGCGATGGCGCGACGCATGTCCTGCGCCGCGGTACCGTCCTCCTCGGGCAACGACTCGACGACCCCTCGCGGCACGCCGAGTTCTATTTCAGGCATGTCGAAGACTCCGGCGGCGACGCTCAAAAAACCCGCTCACCCGGCGATCCGCTCGGCGTCTCGGACTCGTCGGTACCATCCCGTCGGCGACCCACCGCCCCGTCGGCGACCCACCGCCCTCCTCGCTCACGGCGTCGGCGCGGCCTTCTGGAGGGCCGTCTCCGCGATGTTGCCGCCGTAGTCGGCCGACCGGAGCACGGAGTCGACGACGAGGCCGAGCAGCTGGGCGCGGGCCGGGTCCAGGTCGCGGAGGAGCTCGTCGATCGCCCGCACCCGCTCGTCTATCGCCCTGACGCCGGTCCGGGCGTCGTTCGCCAGCCGCGTCGCCTCCTCGCTCTCGTCGGCGAACAACGCGTCCATCGCGGTGTCGATCACTTCCACGGCGTCGGCGTGGAGATCGCTGACGGCCTCGACGACCTCGTCGGGCAGCGGCTCCTCGATGCTGAGCGTCAGGTGACCGATCTTCGTGGCGTGGTCGCCGATCCGCTCCAACTGACGGGCGCTGGAGTGGTAGTCGAAACACTCCTCGCGCGGGAGCCCGACCTCCTCGGCCGCCTTCGGCGTGCGCATCGTCGCCCGGAAGATCCGGGAGACGACGAGCCACAGGCGGTCGAGGTCGTCGTCGCGGCCGATCACGTCGTGTGCGAGGTCGTGGTCGAGATCGGAGAGCGCGGCGAGCGCGTCCTCCAGCATCGACAGCGAGATCAGCCGCATTCGGGTGACGGCGTTATGGATCGACAGCTCGGACGAGTCGAGCAGATCCTGAATGACGACCCGGTCGCGCGTCTCCTCTAACACCTCTAACCCGACGAGGCTCTGGACCGCCTCGCGGATCTTGGAGCGCTGTTCCGTGGTGATCTCGGCGCCCTCCAGCTCGATCACGTCGAACCCGCTGACGTACATCGTCGTCACCGCGCGCGTGAGCGCCTGTCCCGAGAGGTCGGTGACGTCAAGCGTCCCGCGGGTGCGCTCCTCCTCCGACCGCGGCGTGAGAAACAGCGAGTCGCCGTCCGGGAAGAACTCGATCTTGGTGCCGGCCTCCACGTCGTTGTCGGTCGCCCACGTCTTCGGGATCGAGACCGTGTACGTCGAGCCGCCGGTGACCTGCACCTTCCTCGTTTCCATGTCTCGGTATCGCACACGATCTCCCTTAAATCTATCCGAAATATATACTCCTCAGTTGTCGTACGAAGGTGGCTCCATTCTGGTAATTAGCCCGCTTTACACCGGTACTAGGTTATCATAAAAGTAGCGGTCGTGCGATTTCACCTGTTTTATATAGTTCTATATAGATATATGTCGGGTGTTTCGTCCGACGAAGTTCGGGGGCGAATCTCACGCTTGGGGCTCCCGGGCGCGGTTCGGGGGAGCCAGTCGCGAGCGTCGGGCAGACGGTATCCCACGAGCAACGGATCACGGAGGAGGCGACCGACGCGTTCGGCGGGTTTCTAATCCGGTCGATCCCGGTAACCGAGCCCCTGTCGCGCCGTCCCACGGTGGTAGAAGTTGAGAAGAGTTAAATCGCATGGGGCGCAATCCTCATTCGCGCTCGGTTGGTGTAGTCCGGCCAATCATGTTGGCCTTTCGACGGATGCGGCGCGACGGCGCGCCGGTTCGGAAGTCAGCCGACGACCAGGGTTCAAATCCCTGACCGAGCATTTCTCACGGACCCGCGTCGCCAGCGACGGGGTCGTTCGGCCACCGCCGTTCCGAAGGGGAAGAATCACCACGCTCGCCGACGAGTCTCCGATATGAGCGACGACCCCGAAGGCGACGGCCCGCGCTTCGAGACCCGCGCGATCCACGCGGGACAGGAGCCCGATCCCGAGACCGGCGCGCTGATGACGCCGATCCACGCGAACTCCACCTACGAACAGGACGCGCCGGGCGACCACCGCGGCTACGAGTACAGCCGGACCGGGAACCCGACACGGACCGATTTGGAGGCGAACCTCGCGTCGCTGGAGTCGGGGAGTCACGCGCGCTGCTTCTCCTCGGGGATGGGCGCGATTAACACCGTCCTGAACCTGCTGTCGGCGGGCGACCACGTCGTCGCCGGCGACGACGTGTACGGCGGCACCCACCGCATCCTCACGCAGGTGTACGACGAGTACGACGTCGACACCAGCTTCGTCGACACCACCGACCACGACGCGGTCCGGGACGCGATACGCGATGAGACGGAGCTCGTGTGGGTCGAGACGCCGACGAACCCACTCATGAACGTCAACGACATCGGCGCGCTCGCCGGCATCGCCCACGCGAACGACGCGCTCTGCGCTGTCGACAACACGTTCGCGACGCCGTACCTCCAGCGCCCGCTCGAACACGGGGCGGACATCGTCTGCCAGTCGCTGACGAAGTATCTCGGCGGCCACTCCGACACGATCGGCGGGGCGCTAATCGTCGACGACGACGACCTCGACGAGCGGATCGGCTTCTACCAGAACTCGGTGGGCGCGACGCCCGGCCCGTTCGATTCCTTCCTCGTGCTCCGCGGGACCAAGACGCTCCCGGTGCGGATGGACCGGCACTGCGAGAACGCGATGGCGCTCGCGGAGTGGCTGGAGGATCACGACGACGTGAGTCGCGTGTACTACCCCGGACTGGAGAGCCACCCGGACCACGGGCTCGCGGCCGAGCAGATGGACGCGTTCGGCGGCATGCTCTCCTTCGAGTTCGACGGGAGCCTCGATCGGGCGTCGACCGTCGTGAGCGAGACCGAGGTGTTCACCCTCGCGGAGTCGCTCGGCGGCGTCGAGAGCCTCATCGAGCAGCCGGCCGCGATGACCCACGCCGCGATCCCGCGCGAGGAGCGCCTCGCGGCCGGGCTCACCGACGGGCTCATCCGGGTCTCCGTCGGCTTGGAACATATCGAGGACATGCGGGCCGACCTGCAGGCCGCGTTCGACGCGGCGCCGGAGTAGTCGAGCGCGAGTCGTCGGGCTCCGCCCCGTCCCGAAGGCGGCACCCTTCGCCGCACGGGGACCCTTTATATCGGTCGCGCCGAGTCACCCGCCATGAGCGATCCAGACGTACTCGTGTTGCGACAGACGATCCACGGATCGGACGCCACGGATCTGGTCGCGTCGCTCCGCGAGCGACTCCCGGACCGCAACATCGCGTTGGCGCGAACGCCCGCGGAGGAGCGCGAGCTGATCGCGACCGCCCGCGTCGCGGTCGGGCTCCACATAGACGAGGAACTGCTGTCCGCCGCCGGGGATCTGGAGCTGTTCGCCTGCGTGTTCGCGGGGACCGGCCACCTGCCGCGCGACGCCCTCGCTGACCGCGGCGTCGCCGTGACGAACGCCTCGGGGGTCCACAAGCCGAACATCGCCGAGTACGTCGTCGGGTCGATGATCACGCACGCTCGGGGGTGGCCGCGCGCGCAGCGTCAGAAGGCGAAGCGCGAGTGGCGCACCTACGAGACGACCGAGGTGTACGGCTCGACGGTCGCCGTCGTCGGACTCGGGGCTATCGGACAGGCGATTCTCGACCGGCTGGAGTCGTTCGACGTCGAGACGATCGGGGTCCGGTACTCACCCGAAAAGGGGGGGCCGGCCGACGAAGTCCACGGCTTCGACGCGTTCCACGAGGCGATCGCCGACGCGGAGTACGTGGTGCTCGCGTGCCCTCTCACCGAGACGACGCGGGGGCTCGTCGACGCCGAGGCGCTCAAGACGATGCGCTCCGACGCCGTCCTGATAAACATCGCGCGCGGACCGATCGTCGACACCGACGCGCTCGTCTCCTCGCTCCGGAACAGCCGGATCCGTGGGGCCGCGCTCGACGTGACCGACCCCGAGCCGCTCCCCGAGGACCACCCCCTGTGGGGCCTGGGGAACGTCACCATCACCCCGCACAACGCGGGCCACACGCCGCACTACTACGACCGGGTCGCCGACATCCTCGCCGGCAACCTCGACCGGCTCGACGACGGCGCGGAGCTGGAGAACCGCGTGATCTGAGTGGCCGTTGCTCCCTTATAAATAGACGGCGACCGCGTCGCGTCTCACTCGTCGACGGTGACGCCTTCGATCTCGACCGTGTCGCGGGGCTCGTCGCGGCGGTCGGTCGGAATAGCACCGATCTCCTCGACGACGTCCATCCCGTCGATGACCTGGCCGAAGACGGCGTGCTTGCCGTCGAGGTGCGGCGTCGCGTCCAGCGTGACGAAGAACTGCGAGCCGTTGGTGTCCGGGCCGGAGTTCGCCATCGAGAGGATCCCGGGGCCGTCGTGAGTCAGGTCGTCGTGGAACTCGTCGTCGAACTGGTATCCGGGGCCGCCGCGACCGTTCTCCATCGGGTCGCCGCCCTGGATCATGAAGTCCTCGATGACGCGGTGGAAGACGTTCCCGTCGTACAGCGAGTCGCCGCGGACCTCGCCGGTCTCAGGGTCCTCCCACGTGTTCGTGTCGCGCGCGGGGTCGGCGTCCGCGGCGGGGTCGTGACGCGCCAGCCCGAGGAAGTTCTCGACCGTCTTCGGGGCGCGGTCGGCGAACAGCTCGACGACGACGTCGCCGTGGTTCGTCTGGAGTGTCACCTGCGGATTGTCGGGATTGGAAACCTCGCGTGCCATGTCTTTGAGAACGGACGCGCACCGGAAAACCCTACCCATCCGCGTCGTCGCGCGCGCCGTCGGACCGACGACCGCGAACATCGCGTTTTTAAGCGGACATCACCGACGCGTCGACATGAGTTCGACCTCCGTCCTGACCGCCGCCGCGCTTCTCGTCGGGGTGACGGTCGGCGCGCTGTTCGCGTTCCTCCGCGTCCCGATTCCCGCCCCGCCGGAGTTGCCGGGCGTGATGGCGATCGTCGGGATCTATCTCGGCTTCAAATTCGTCGGCTACGTCGGTGTGGGCTTCGACCTGCTCGACGCGCTGGGGCTCTGACGGTTCACCCCGACCAGACCACTCCGTCCCGCCCCGACAACTCCGTCCCGATACGGTCCCGCCCGATTCACCTGCTCCGCCCCGACTACTCCGTCCCGACACCGTCCCGCACGCTCCGCCTGCTCCGTCCCGCACGCTCCGCCTGCTCCGTCTCGTTCACGCGTCAACCACCCGTCTCGGCCGAACGGCCGGTATCGTTTTGCACCCGGCCCGAGCAGTGTTACGTATGTACGACGACATCCTCTTGCCGGTCGCCCCGGGCGGCGAGGCGAACGACGCGGTCCCGCACGCGGCCAGCCTCGCCGATCGCTACAGCGCCACCGTTCACGTCGTCTCCGCGGTCGACACGCTGGCGGAGACGCTCCGCGGGCCGCAGGCCGGCGCGTTCGCCAAGCGTATCGAGGCCGCCGCACACGAGCGCGTCGAGGCGGTGACGGCGGAGCTAGAGGCCGCCGGCGTCGACGTCGTCGGCGACATCCGGCAAGGCGAGCCCATCGACGTCATCGAGAACGCCATCGCCGACACCGGCGCCGACATCGTCGTGATGCCGAGCCACACCCGTAGCGGCATCCGTCGGGTCCTCCTCGGGAGCGTCACCGAGAAGATAGTGCGGATCTCTCCCGTCCCCGTGGTCACCGTGCCGATGACGGACCGAGAGGAGAGCGGCGCGGCGTCGGAAGGTGAAGGCGGGATGACGGGAGTCGATGAGCGCGACGAGTCGGCTGAAAACGGGGCGTGACCGGCGCCGCGACGACCCGTGCGTTTCGGATCGCGTACGACGGCCGGGAGTTCGCCGGCTTCCAGCGCCAGCCGCACGCGACGACCGTCGAGGGGACCCTCCTCCGGGCGCTCGCCGAACACGGGATTCTCGACCGCGGTGACGGGCCGACGCACGCGACGCCGCCGGGATACGCCGCGGCGGGCCGAACCGACGCCGGGGTCTCCGCCCTCGCCCAGACGGTCGCGTTCGAGGCGCCGACGTGGCTCACGCCGCGGGCGTTCAACGGGCACCTCCCCGGATCGGTGCGGGTCTGGGCGGCCGCCGACGTTCGCGAGGGGTTCCACGCGACCCACGACGCGGTTCGGCGGACGTACCGGTATCACCTCTACGCGCCCGAGGCGGGAGCTTCCGCGACGGACCCGACCCATACCGTGGACGATGACCGCGTCCGCGACGCCCTCGATCGGCTCTCGGGACGCCACGACTTCCACAACCTGACGAGCGACGATGCGGGAACCGTTCGCGACCTGACCGCGGCGGCGACGCGAGACGGCGACCTGCTCGTGATCGAGGTCGCCGCCGACGGGTTCGCGCGCTCGCTCGTCCGGCGTCTCGTTGCCGCGGTCCGGGCAGTCGGCCGGGGACACACCGAGCCGTCGCGGATCGACCGGCTGCTCGGCGCGGAGCCCGTGCCGGGCGAGATCGGCGTCGGCCCCGCGCCGCCCGAGCCGCTGGTGCTGTGGGACGTCGCGTACGACGGGGTCTCCTTCGACGTCGATCGGGAGGCCGCTGAGAGCGCCCGCGTCGCCTTCGACGAGCGCTACCGGATGGCGCGCCACGTCGCCGCCGCGACGGGCGCGATCCGGGACCGGATCGCGGGAGACACGGAAGAGTCGGGAGAGCCGGGGGATCGACGCGACGGCGACGCCGCTTAATCGGCCGCGCTTGCGTTGGCCGCGTCGGCCGTGTCGGCCGCGTCGGCGGCGGGCGTCTCCATCCCGTCGACCCGCAACAGGAGGGTGTTGCCGTCGACCTCCGTGGCGTCGACGGTCCCCGAAAGCCGAAGCCCGGTTGCCGGCGTCGGACCCACGGTGACGTGGTCGCCGGCTTCGATGGGTTCGATCGAGCCGCGGATCACGAGCTCCGCGCGACAGAGCTCGGGGTTAGCGACGCTCGAGAGGTCGATCTCCTCGACGTTCACCCCCTCTACCGAGTCGCCGTCGACCGAGACCGGCGTGGTCTCGGCGCCGTCCATCCGCTCCACGCCGAGGGTCTCGTAGGCGCCGTCGGTGGGGACGTATCCGCCGGAGGGACCCGGGACCCCCTCGACCAACCGGAGGTCGCGGAGGCTCTGCATCCGGTTCCGAACCGTGCCGGGGTTCCGGTCGATCGCCTCGGCGATCTTCCTCCCGGACACCGGTCGGTCGGCGTTCTCCGCGAGGTTTACGAGCGCGGTAAGCACGCGTTTCTGGCTTGACGTAAGCTGTATCGTGGACATACGCCAACGGAGAATTTTGATATGAATAAACGTTTGCTTCTACACACCTTATATTCTATATATGGTTGTTTATAGCCGATAAATAAACGAACACAGTCTATTCCCCACAGAATAGCCACGAAACAATATTTAATATATTTACTCGCGCCATAATAAAACGAACATGCGCTCTTGTTCCATTATGATTGGTTTATGGACAACGATACACCCGATATACGGTAGTCTGCTGTGAAATACGCATAATACCTTATACAGCAGGCACCGTGAGTATTTATTCGTCCGTTCGGAAGCGGCGGGTGAACATGAATCGTCGAACCGGGGGGCGACCGCGGCCGCGTCGCCGCCGAATCACGGTACGGGGTCGCAGCTCCCAGGCGGAATCGCGAAGCAACGGCCCGAGCGACCGGAGGGCCGACCGATGAGCGAGCGCGGATCCCCCGCCTTCGAGGGCGACTCGCTGGACGATCGCGCCGCGAGCGCGGTCCGGTCGGTGACCGGCGACGAGACGGACCCGACCGACGAAACGGCCGCGGACGGGGCGGTTTTCGGGGAACCGTCCGGATCGCACGACCTGAACCTGCGCGACCCCGCCGAGGAGCGCGAGCGCGTCCGGTCGTTCGTCGAGTCGTCGGTCGCGGCCGCCAACGCGGACGGGGTCGTGGTCAACATGAGCGGCGGGCTCGACTCCACGGTGACGGCGGCGCTCGCCGTCGAGGCGCTCGGGGCGGACCGCGTCTACGGCCTGATACTCCCGTGTAACAAGGTCGGCGCGCACCACGCACGCGACGCGGAGGCGCTCGCGGACGCGCTCGGGATCGAGCACGACACGGTCCACCTCCACTCGCTGTTCGCGCAGTTCGGCGCGGTCGCGCCCGACCGCTTCGACCTCCACGACGAGCCGGTGCTGTCCGGCAACGCGGTCGCGCGGTTCCGGATGACGCTCGCGTACCTCGCCGCCAACGCGACGGACCGCGTCGTCTGCGGGACGGCCAACCGGAGCGAGCTGCTGCTCGGCTACTTCACGAAACACGGCGACGGCGGCGCCGACATGCATCCGATCGGCCACCTGTACAAGACCGAGGTCCGCGCGCTCGCGACCGAGCTCGACGTCCCCGAGTTCGTCGTCGAGAAGCCGCCGACCGCGGGGTTCCTCCCGGGACAGCGCGACGCCGACGACCTCGGCGCCCCCTACGAGGTCATCGACCGCGTGCTCTGGCTCGGCGTCGACCGCGGGCTCGACGCCGCGACGATCGCGGAGCAGTTGTCGGAAGGCGACGACGTTGAGGTCGACATCGACGAAGAGGTCGTCGCCGACCTGCTCGCGCGACACCGGGCCACGGCCCACAAGCGCATGACGCCGGACGTGCCGACCGGACGCGGGGGGTAGTCACTCCCTCCGTCCCGTCCGGACCAGCCGCCTACTCCCAGTCGGCGGGCCAGAGGTCGGCCGCGCGCATTCCCGTCTCGAAGTCGGCGTCGCGGAACTCGGCGATGAGCGTATCGCGATCGAGCCGGGGCACGTCCCGCTCGGGCGCGGCGAACTCGCAGACGAGCAGCGCCGTCAGAATTGCGTGCTCTCGGATATTACGGTCGTCGACTTTGTCTCGCGTGTCGGCGTGCGTGTGGCCCCACCCCCGGCCGCGGTCGCCGGAGTCGCTGTGGAGCTGAAGCGCCGGCACCCCGCGCCGGACGAACGGCCACTGGTCGGAGAACGGGTGCGGCTCCGCGTCCACGGCGATCGGCTGGCGGGTCGCCGTCGACACCGACTTCGCGATCGACGCGGCGGCGTCGGAGGCGTGCGCGAGCGCGACGAGGTCCCGGTGGCGCCCCGCGCCGTCGACGTTGATCACCCCCCGTACCCGGTCGAGGTCGAGCGTCTCCGCCAAGTGTTCCGCCCCGAGCAGCCCGACCTCCTCGGCGCCGACCGCGACGACGTCGACGCCGATCGGGAGGGCGGCCTCGGTCAGGATCCCCGCCGCGGTCGCGACGGTCGCGATTCCGCAGCCGTTGTCGAGCGCCCCCTCCGCGATGTCGTGGCCGTCGTAGTGGGCGAGCAGCAGGAGGCGGTCGTCCGTGTCGGGCCCCACGCGGCCGACGACGTTCCGGCTCTCGCCCCGGGCGGTCGTCGCCTCGACCGTGAGCTCGGCCTCGGCGGCCCCCGGCGCGTCGGCATCGTCGACGCTTCGTCCCTCACCGATCGCGTACTCACGGAGCCACGCCCCGGTCTCCTTGGAGACGCCGACGGCGACCGCGTCGGCCTCCCCGCCGAACGTCAGCGAGCCGGTCGGCGGGAGCTGCCCGTCGAGGTGGTTGACGAAGACGAAGCCGACCGCGCCGGCGTCGATCGCGTACCCGAACTTCTCCATGCGGTGGACGAACCGCCCGCCCGACGGGGTCGTGGTCGAGGCGACGGCGATCCGCCCTTCGACGTCGCGGTCGTCGATCTCAGCGGGGGTTCCGTATCCCACGTCGACGAGCGCGCCCGAGACCGCGCCTCCGGGCGAGTACGGGAGCGCGATAGACTCGAACTCCCGGGTCGCCGATTCTCCCACCCGATCCGGGACGTGGACCCGAAGCTCCGCGCGCTCGCGTTCCCACGCGTCCAGCTCGAAGGGATCGGTGTCGACGTCGGCGAGGCCGGCGCGCTCGAACGCCTCGGCGACGATCCCCGCCGCCCGGCGCTCACCGTCGCCCCCGGCCATGCGGCTGCCGATCGCGGTGAGATCGGTGAGGAAGCGCCACGGCTCGTCGTCGGTCCACGCTCGGGCGAGCGCCGGCGCGAGCGCGGCGCGTCGCTCGCGGACGCGCTCGACGGCCTCGGACGTGGCGGACGCGTCGGCTTCGGTCGGCTGTGAGTGCATAGAGCACTGACTGCCTCGGAAGCGTGTTAAACGTGTGGCTCCCGGCACCGGAAACGCTACGTTGAAGTGGGCCGGTCGGGCACTTCCGTTTGAGCACCGTTGGTCCAGTGGTAGGACATTAGCTTCCCAACCTAATAGCCCGTCGGTTCAATCGGGTACTGGTGCGTTGGGAGCTAAGACGCGCGGTATATCCACTTTCCTCCGAATTTGGTAGTGAAAATAGGTCAGTAATGTACTGGTCTAACACTAATCCGGCAATCCCCACGCAGTACTGCGGTTTGCCAACCCCTCAGGGCTACTACATGAATCAGCCATGTTCGACACGATTGACGACGACGATGTAGAATTGCCTGTCTCACCAGTTGCAGAGTCAACCGTAGAAGACCTCGAAGAATACCCTCCACTACACCGAGAGAACTACAAGGGGTTCAAAACCGACCTCCTCAAGTGGTTACTCCGGACTGGCAAAGCTCCAGATAAGGGAGATGGATATGCGATAGAGACGGTTCGGCAGACACACTATCGCATTGAGCACGCATACCGCTGGAAATGGGAGAAAGATGGAATCACGACAGATTTCACTCCTGATGATGCCGACGACCTGATCAAACTACTCAACGCACGAACGACAAAGCCCGAGTCAGAGGTAGCAAAGTACCAAAAGGCGATCAAGCGACTGTTTAAATACTTCAATCGTGCTAAGGGTCGCGATTACGAGTGGGACCCTGGATACCTGAACAGCAAGGGTGGCTCATCAATGAGCCATAGTTACTTCAAAAAGTACGAACTCGGTCGATTGTATGAAGCGGCGCTGGAAATATCTGATTTTCGCAGTTATAACAACAAATCACTGACCCCGATTGAGCGGGAACGGTTGTCTCATCACCTTGCAGATCGGAACGGGGTGAAAGTTGACGAGATTGGTCCGGAGGATTTCAAAGAAGCCGGTTCTTGGAAGTACCCGTCAATTATCGCAGTCTGCTGTGACACGGGACTCCGACCCATTGAGGTCAAGCGGTCGAACACAGAGTGGATCAACCTCCGCGATCAAGAACTCGTGATCCCCTCCAAGGAATCGAGTAAGGGAGATTCAATGTGGGAAGTCGTGCTGTCAAGTGAGGCAACACGCGCCCTGAGTAACTGGATGGACGAGCGTGATGCCCTGAAAAAATACGACGATAGCGATGCGATCTGGCTCACAAAATACGGGAACCCCTACAGTTCTGGTTCTCTGAACAATTTGCTAAACAAACTCATTGAGCGGGCAAATATTGAACCTCGGAATCGCGATCTCACTTGGTATTCGATCCGTCGAGGTGTTGCTACTCTTTGCGCCAACGAAGAGGGTATTCACAATGCGAAGGAACAGCTACGTCACAAGCAAATTGAGACAACTGAGCGGTATATCCACTCTGGTTCAGAAGAACGAGAGAAATTGGCTGACTCAAAGTGGTAGGGTAGAAATAGTATGAGAATCTTGATAAAACGGTCATACACCAACTCCGTACCCAATTTAATGATAGTAGACCAGACCCAATAATTACTCTCCCTCGAAAGCGCTCCCCCGAACACCTCAATTTATTACATATTGTGTGCCATTGGCTCAACATGAGCTATTCAAAGCCTCCATACGACGCTACAGTTGAAAACATTCGTCTGTTATGTGAGGAGTTACGTGACGCTTCAGGGATGAACAAAGATGATTTAGAAGAACAGACTGACGAACTGGGAGGATCTACATTTGACAGAACTCTTGAAGCCGCTGTTAGGCTTGGATTGTTTTCGGAACTGGACGGTGAATATCAGGCTACAACCGAGGGGAAGCAGATCGGGTACGGAAGGCTTGCTCCAGAAGAAGAAAAAGAGCTATTCCGTGATTTGGTTAGCGGATACGGTTTCTACAGAGAATTGTTGAAAATTGTTGGTGGAGAGTTAACAAGCAACAATGGTGAACAGTACTTGGAGCGCGATATTGTCCAGAGTGAAATCGGGATTAACTTTGATTTCGGAGTTGGTGATCGGACTCTAAAATCGGCGGCAGGGACATTCTTACAGATCTTAGATCAGTGTGGTGTCGGGAACTACACACGGGGTTAAGGTGACTATCCCACCCGTCTTGTGATTAATGAAGAATATTCGGAGTTCCTCTCTAGACTGACAACGGAGGAACAACCACCGAAAAACGATGGGGTAGCTCAGGAAGAACTACCCATTGATGAAGACGAATCAGATACTGAGGATTCTGTTGAATCCGAACAATCTGAATCTGTTGAGCCGGATGGCGAATCAGACAACCATCCGCCAGAATCTAGCGAGGGGACAGCAAAAATTGAAATGACAGAGGGAACAGTAGATGGGAATGCGGATTTAACAATAGAGATTGAGATCTCTTCAGAAGATTGGGATAGTGAAGAAGTGATCTCGGTAATTGAATCGGTAAAAGGAACGGCTTCAGAATAGATGTTTCCCGCCTACGTAGTTCCACCTGAAGATATTACTGAGGTACTATTTGCCCTTTCAGAACTGGATGATGATGCTGATCAGAGTGCTGTAGCGCAGTTTGTGGACGAATCCACTCGGAAAGTACGAGAGTCAATAAGGATACTCCGAGAATTAGATATAATAGTTGGTGATGATACGCTTACATTAGATATTGAATACGACGATCTTGTTCAGCAATTACCGCCATCTGAGCGTGGCACGATTATTGAGAGGGCACTTCTGAGTTATCAACCATTTATTGATTATGCGACCTATCTCAAGAGAGGATATTCATCTGAGCAGGCAACACAGATGGTATTCGCTGCCAATACTGATCTATCTAGTGATGCCGAGTACGTACAAAGATATTTTCAGAGATTAGGATCTTATTCAGGCATACTGACAGAAGACGGAGAGGTGTCCATTGAGGTTCGAGAGATACCTACTGATTCAACTCAGTCGATAGAAAAGCTTAGAGAAGCGTTAGACTCCGAATTAGAGGTTCGTATTTATCTTGATGAGATTCTTGGTGAGGAGCTGATGAATTTCTTAGACGAAGATACTAAGTCGGATTTGTCAAGTGGGTACATGAAACACTCCACCTCACCGGGTGACGCGATAAGTGCCGTCGGAAGAGCATTTGAGGACTTTCTTAGACATATTGGAGCAGACTTTGGTAACGAAGACCGCGACTACGGGAGTGCTTCCGGCATCATCCCAGTGGTGAATCATTTACAGGGAGATGATCTAGTAAGAAAAGTCCACAAGCGCCGAGTGTTTTCTTTAGCTGAGATTAGAAATAAGGGAGGGGCACATGGAGATGACACTGAAGTTCTTGAGCGGTGGGATACCTCCCCAGAAGTTGCTCTCAATACTGCGATCAGCGCTACACTCTTGATAAGGAGTATCTACGTGTTCGCATCAGAAGAGAGGTTAGCATTGTGACTACAGCTGTCTTCCAATACGTTGAGGAGAAAATTCAGAACTAGATTACTGAGATCTCCTGTCACAGTATGGCATAACCAGAGGCTTCCGCTACATTGCTCCTGTTGAAACAAATTCTAAGCCATTCTTTGAGCGGGATACGATCAGTTTGCGCTTTTAGAGAATCTCATACACAGACTTTGCTATGTTTGTAGAGTGGATCTCAACAGAGTGATTGTACAGTAGCAATACTTTGAGCGGGCAAATGTTGTGTTCCCACGAGATACTGTACTGCCCCTCGAAGTAGCACAATGAATGAGTTTATAACAGAGGATGCGTTTTAGCCAAATGCGAGATCGAACAGAGGCAACATCCGGAAAATGTTGCTGATTACCAGCACCGTTGGTCCAGTGGTAGGACATTAGCTTCCCAAGCTAATAGCCCGGGTTCAATTCCCGGACGGTGCACTCACTTCGTCCGTGCACCGTCCGTACCCCCGCTCGCAAGCTCGCGGGGGTCCCGGACGGTGCATATCTGCGGCGAGCGATATAGCGACTCCGAGCGACGGCGATCCGCTTAGACACCGCCCGCGTCATCGACCGTGAGATCGCCCGAAACCGCGTGCTGACTGGTCGTGCTGAGGTCGATTCCGGCGTCGCGACACCGCTCCGTCACGGTCCGGATGTACGCCGAGCGCGTCACCGAGAACTCCTCCCGATCCGGGTCGGCGATCCAGAAGCGCGCCTGCAGATCGATCGCCGTGTCCGCGAGGCCGGCGACGCGGACCGACGGAGCCGGATCGTCGATGACCTCCTCGTGGTCGGCGGCCGCGTCCAACAGGATCCGGGTCGTCTCGTCGATGTCGTCGGCGTAGCCGATACCGAAGGTCGCCGAGATGCGGAGCGTGTCGTTGCTCATGCGGTTCGTCACAGCGTTCGTCGCGAGCTCGGTGTTCGGCACCGTGATCGTCTCGTTGTCGAACGTCCGGATACGGGTCACCCGGAACCCGATGTCGTCGATGAAGCCGGCGTTGCCGTTCCACTCGATCCAGTCGTCGATATTGAAGTTCCGGTCCTGCACGATGAACACGCCGGCGACGAAGTTCGACAGCACGTCTTGGGCCGCGAACCCGACGGCCAGCGTGAGCGCGGCGACGATGAGCGCCGAGCCGCCGAGGAATCCGGTGAACCCCGCGGCCCACGCCCCCACGACCAGCGCGGCGACGAGGGTGCCGACGCCGAGTAGCTTCTCTATCGTTCGTTCGAGGGTCGGTTCGAGCGTTCGGCGGGTGACCACCCAACTGACGATCGGGTTGACGACGTACCGGCCGGGGAGGTACAGCGCGCCGGCGACGACGAGGAACTCGGCGATCTGCCCGAAGAGCCCGACGTACTTCGGAACCAGTTCGGTGGCAACCTGCGACATGGCCATGGCTGACACAGCGGCGGGCGCGGAATGAACCTTGTCGTGTGAGAGGGGAGACTGCGCGGGGGACGGCGTGAGCTCGGCTAGAAGATGTTCGCCTGCCCGTAGACGGAGATGCCGGTGTCGGTGATCTCGTATGGCTTCGTCTCCCGAGAGTGGTTCGCGTCGCGGATCTTCTGGATCTCGACGGCCAGCCGCGTCTCGCGGAAGTCCGAGCCGCGGACGTACTGGAGCACGAACACCGCGTCGGTGAGGTACTCGACGATACCGTGGCGGGAGGCGTACGGGTTCTCCTCGCTGGCCTCGGAGGTGAGCAGCGTCGTCACGCCCGCCTCCTTCAGCGATCGGGTGAACCCGAACACCTCCGAGCGCCGCTTCGCCGGGTGGTCGTACATCATCTCCAGGAGCGAGACGGAGTCGAGCACCAGCCGGTCGGCGTCGAACTCGGCGATGAGCCGGGTGAGGTCGTTCCGGATCGACGCGAGCGAGTTCGCCATCTCGATGGGGTCGATCGCGACCACGGCGAGCCGATCCCCGGCGGCGGCCTCGCGGAACGCCCACCCCTTCTCCTCGGCGGTCGAGAAGATCGATTCGCGCGTCTGTTCGAGGGTGATGTAGACGCCCTTCCCGTCGGATTCGAGCGCCTCGTTGAGAAACTGGAGCGCGAACGTCGTCTTCCCGGTCCCCGCCCCGCCGATGACGGAGAGCAGGGAGCGTCGCGGAACCCCGCCGAGGATCATGTCGTCGAGCCCCTGTATTCCGACATCGGTGCGCGCTATCGACGACTCGAACTCGTCCGGATCGACATCGAATCCCGTTTCTCCCCGCGGGCCACCGCCGGGGCCGCCGGGGCCGCCGCCTCCGCCGAACTCGCCGAATCCGGGCTCGTCCGACTGCGCCGAGGCGTTTCCGCGGTACCCGCCGAAGGGGTCGTCGTCGCCGAACGATCCGCCGTCGAAGGAGTCGCTGGCGCCGGCGCCGCCGAACGGGTCGCCGCCTCCGCCGCTCTCGGCTCCGCCGAACGGATCCGCCGAGCCTTCGTCCGGAACGGGCGATTCCGGGGCATCGAAGTCCCCGTCGCCGAACTCGGTACCGGAATCGTCGCCGGCCGCCTCATCGGACGAGCCCTCATCACCGGCCGCTCCGCCGGCAAACGGATCGGCGTCACCGAACGAACCCCCGCCGAAGGGCTCGCTCTCATCGGCGGCGTCGTCCGGTTCGGTCTCGTCCGTCTCGTCGCGGACGCCGCCGAACGGGGTGTCCTCGTCAACCCCGGGGCGGTCTTCCCCCGTGGTTCCGGCGTCGCTGCCCGCCGCATTCGCGGCGTCGTCGGGATCATCGACGCCTTCGGTTTCCGTTGCCTCGTCGCCCTCGGCCTCGTCGCCCTCGCCGTCGGTGGTTTCGTCGTCAGTGGTTTCGTCGTCAGTGGTTTCACCGTCGGTGGTTTCGCCGTCGACCGAGCGATCGGACTCCTCGTCGATGTCGCGCAGCGCGCGCTCGAACCAGTCGTCCTCCTCGCTCATCGTTCCAGTCGGCCGTGGGCGGTCGACATGTGTCGGGCAACGCGGCCGGTCGGCTTGAAACTTTGCGGAATCCGGGGCCGAAGTCCGCATCCTTTTGTCCGGCGGCGAGAATCTGTGGCGCATGGAGGTCGGCATCGTGGCACGGAAGGGGAGCGAGGGCGCGGTAAGCCTCGCGGCGGACCTACGCGACGCGGTCGTCGCCGCCGGGGAGTCCGTCTGGCTCGACGCGGAGACGGCCGACGCGCTCGGCGAGAGCGACCGCGGACGCTCGGTCGACGCTCTCGTCGAGGCGGACCTCGCCGTCGCGGTGGGCGGGGACGGGACGTTCCTCTTCGTCGCGCGCAACGCCGGCGGCACCCCGATCGTCGGCGTCAACCTCGGCGAAGTGGGATTCCTCAACGCGGTCTCCCCGGCGGACGCCGAGAAGACCGTTCTCGCCGAGATCGAGGCGTTCGCCCGCGGCGGACTGGACGTTCGAGAGGCGCCGCGGCTCGCGGCGCACGCGGACGACTGGACCTCGGTGCCGGCGGCGAACGAAATCGTGATCCAGAGCGACCGCCGCGGCCCCGGCGCCGGCATCGACTACGAGGTGCGCGTCGACGGGAGCCGCTACTCCGGCGGGCACGCCGACGGCGTGCTCGTGGCGACGCCCACCGGCTCGACGGCGTACAACCTCTCCGAGCGGGGCCCCCTCGTCGGTCCGGGCGTGAGCGGACTCGTCGTGAACGAGATGGCCGCCGATGCGGGGATGCCGCCGCTCGTCGTCGACGTCGACGCCGCGGTCACGGTGGCGGTCGAGGGCGTCGCGGAGGCGGTCGTCGTCAGCGACGGCCGGAACAAGACGACCCTCGACGCGCCGGTCGAGGTGACCGTCGAGCGGACCACGCCGCCGATGCGGATCGCCGGCCCGCCGTCAGACTTCTTCGAGGCGCTCGGGAAGCTCTCGTGAGTCAGTGACACCGCCACGGTCGAGCGCGTCCACAAAGCGTTTATCCCCCGGAGCGAACCGTCGGCCGTGAACCGCCGGTCCGTCCTGCTCGGATACGTCGCCGCGGGCGTCGCCGTCGCGGTCGCGTCGGCGGCCGCCTGGCTCGCGTCGCCCGAGACCGTCCTCACGCGGCTGTCGCTTCTCGCCGCCGACCCGGTGCGGTTCGGCGTCGCGCTGCTCGCGCTGACGGCAGTCAGACCCCTCTTAGCGTGGCCGACGACGCTGCTCGCCGTGGCCGTCGGGTTCGGGTACGGCTGGGTCGGCGTCCCGCTCGGCGTCGCCCTCCTCGTGGCGACGGCGATCCTCCCCTATCGCCTCGCGCGGGCGGGCCGGATTCGCGCACGCGGCGCCTTCCGGGCCGCGGACCGCCTCTGCGACGCGGGCGAGCGCTTGGCAACGGCGGCCGGGAGCGTCCGGGCCGTGGCGGCCACCCGGCTGCTCCCGCTCCCCTCGGACGCGGTTTCGGTGGGGGCGGGGGCCGCGGGGATCCGCACGCGACCGTTCCTCCTCGGGACCGCGGTCGGCGAGCTTCCGTGGGTGATCGTCGGCGTCGCCGCCGGCGTCTCGCTCGACCGGCTCGCGGCCGGCGACCTCTCAGCGGTCGATCCGACCGTGCTGATCGCGATGGCCGGCGCCGGGGGGCTGCTGCTCGCCGGTCCGCTGTATCGAACGCTTTCCGACGGAGGGTCCGCGTCGACGGCGTGACCGTCTCGGTGAGAGAGGGTCTCGGTCGGTGGCAGACGCGGGAGAACGGTCGGTCGTCGTGGCCGCGGGAAAGACGGATCGCGACGGGGTAGTCAGTCACCGTGACTGCGCGGCCCGGATCGGACCGCGATCTGTACGTGGTCGTATCGCTATCTGTACGTGGTCGTATCGCTATCTGTACGTGGTCGTATCGCTATCTGTACGTGGGACGTTGTCGACCGCTCGGACGCGGAATGCCTCCGAACGGTCGACCCGAGTCGTGTGCCTGTGTGAGGACCGATGCGAGCGTGCATTCCCCCGGTCCCCGATTCCCGGGACCGTCCCAGCCCTAACCCCGAAGCCGCGGCGGCCCGACGTGGTGGTGTCGGCCGAACGCGGCTTCAACGGGGGACCGGGGGAATGGGCGCTGCGTCAGTCCGATCGCGGCCGCCTACGCGTCGCCGTCGTCTCCGGCTCCGTCGCTTCCCTCGCCCTCACCGCCTTCGCTCCCGTCACTCCCCTCGTAGGAGACCTCGATCCCCTGCGGGACCGGACGCAGGAGGTACGCACCGGTCCCGCGCCGCACAGGCGCGAAGTCGGCGGTGAAGCTCGTTCGGGTGCTCTCGCGGACCTCGAACGCCTCGTTGAACGTGAGCGGCGCGTTGCCCGGCAGGTCGACCTCGGCCTCGTCGCCGCCTTCGAGGGTGCCGTCGACGTTCGAGACGTCGAGCTGGAGGAACCGGTACGTACCGACCGCCAGCTCTCGCTCGTCGATCAGCTGCGTCTCACCGTTCTGGAGCCGGACGAGGTCGGCCGCCTGCGGCTCGTCGAACTCGTGGTGCTCGCGGCCGGCTGGTTCGTCCTCCTCGCCTCCCTCGTCGGTCTCGCCGCCGTCGTCGCCGTCGGTCGCCTTCCCCTCATCGGTCGCGTTCCCGCCGTCCGTCCCGTTCATCTCGGCGCCGCTCTCGGCGCCTTCGGGCCCGAGCCAGATCCCCTCGACGGTGACCACGAGCGACTCGAAGTCGGCGATGTCGGCCGGCTGATCGGTCACCTGCGTCGCGAGCGTTCCGGTCGCCCGGCCGACGCACCCGGCGAGGCCGGTCGCCCCGAGCGCGGCGGCACCGGTCGCCTGCAGGTAGGCCCGCCGAGAGATCGTATCGGGACCGGACGCGTCGGCGTCGAGCGTGCGCTCCGTCACGTCACGCGCCTCCGGACGCGGTCCCGTCGGACTCGGCGTCGGGGGTCTCGGCGTCGTCCCCGTTACCGGCGATACCGCTCACGGTCTCGCCGAGGTCGTCGACGCCGCCCGACAGGAAGTCGTTCACGTTGCTCAGGATGTCGCCGACGAAGTCCGGCACCTGGTCGGGTAAGTCGCTCGGCGGCCCCGCGTCGCCCGAGGTATCGTCCGGTCCGGGCGTCGCCGCGACGGCGCCGGCGGCCGCGCCGGTACCGATCAGTACCACCGTGGCGAGCGCCACGATCAGTGTCGTTCGGATCGCGTTCATGACGATTTCCACTCGGCACCAGACCTATTTAAACGATACAGGCGGTTCAGTCCAGTTGCGTCCGAATTAACTCCACTTAATCGCAAGTACGCGGCTTGACGAGTTCGATCCCCGTCTCGGACGGGGAGACAGAGAGTAGTTTATAAAAGAGCGGCGAGAGAACTGCGGTCGGGAACGCGGCCGCGGACCGGGCGACCCGCTTACGGCTCGAGCCGGTTCGGGTCGCGCGGGAACATGATCGCCTCCTTGATGTTGTCGAGGTCGGCGACTTTCTGGACGAGGCGGTCGATGCCGAGCCCGTAGCCGCCGTGGGGAGGGGTGCCGAAGCTGAGCGCCTCGATGTAGAACTCGAAGTTGGCGGTCTCGACGCCCTCCTCCTCCATGACCTCGACCATGCGGTCGACGTTGTGCTCGCGCTGACCGCCCGAAGAGAGCTCCTGTCCCTTATAGATGAGGTCGAACTTCCGCGAGGCGATGTCGTCGCCCTCGACGTCTTGCATGTAGTAGAACTTCTCGTCTGGGTAGCCGACGACGAAAAAGGCGGGGTGGCCCTGCTCCTCGAAGTGCTCGCCGAGCAGTTTCTCGCCTTTCGTGTCGAGGTCGGTCGGGTCGTCCGGGAAGTGGCCGTACTCGGTCTCCAGGATGTCGAGCGCCTCCTCGAAGGCGATCCGGGGGAAGTCGTCCTCGGGCACGTCGAGGTCGACGTCGAGCAGATCGAGCTCGCGCTCGGCGTTCTCGGCGGCCGCGCGAAGCGAGTACCGGAGCGACTCCTCCTGGACGTCCATCACGTCGTCGTGGTCGTCGATGTACGCGAGCTCCACGTCGAACATCGATATCTCGGAGACGTGACGGGAGGTCGCGAAGTCCTCGGCGCGGAACGCGGTACCCGTCTCGTACACCGCCTCGTAGCCCGACGCCATCAGCATCTGCTTGTACAGCTGGGGGCTCTGCGAGAGGAACGCGTCCTTGTTGTAGTAGAGGATCGGGAACAGTTCGGCACCGCCCTCGGCGCCGCCCTTCGAGATGAGCGGAGTCTTGATATCGACGAACCCCTCGTCGTCGAACCACTCCTCCATCGCCGTCATCAGCTTCGAACGCAGGGTGAAGACGGCGAGCGTCTCCGGCTTCCGGAGGTCGAGCGCGCGGTTGTCGAGCCGGGTCGAGAGGTCGACTTCGATGTCCTTCGAGATCTCCAGCGGGAGCGGGGAGTCGGCCTCGTCGATGACCTCGTACTCGGTCGGCGCGATCTCGACGCCCCCGGGGGCCTGGTCGCTCTCCAGCGGCTCGCCGACGACGCGGACCACGTCCTCGGCGCCGACGTCTTGGACGGCCTCGAACAGCTCCGGCTCGCGCTCCTCCTTGAAGACGATCTGGATGAGGCCTTCGCGGTCGCGCACGATGAGGAAGACGAGGCCTCCCAGGTCGCGGATCTCGTGGACGTGGCCGGCGATGGCGACCTCGTCCGCGTCCGGTTCGACGTCCGACGTGTGGATTCGCTCGATCATGACGGTGTCTGTGTTAGGTGCATCTGGTCGGGCGTTCGGCATAGGCCTGTCGTCTCGGCGTCGACGGAACCCGTCGCGCGCGGCGGTCTCGCCCCGGATTCGGGGCGGTCGCTCGCATCGGATTCGGGGCGGTCGCTCGCTCGGACCCCACCGCCGAGTCCGTGCGAACAATTGTCTCACACTCTCGCCATAGATTTAATAACAGTCCGACATATCAGTCTGTTAACGGCGCACCCGCGTCGCCGGAGCCCACGTATGACCCGCCTCCGTTCCACCGTCTCGACGCCCGCCGCCCTCGACGGCGACGGGTTTCGCGGCTGGAACGGCTACTGGACTCCGGGTACACGGTCCGTCCGGCCGACCGCGTAGCGCGCGTCGGCTGGGGATATTCCCCCTCGGGACGGACCGCACCCTGTCCTCTCCAGCCGCCGCCGTATCGACCGCGGAATCGTCCGGGCACGTCCGTGTTCCCCTCGCGAGCACCGACCGCGCCCGTCGCCCGTTCCCCGCGGGCGCCGACGGCGAGGTCGGGCGTTCGAGGCCGCACCGCGTTCGACTCGCGGCGAGGGGCTCATGGCAGCAGCCATCCGCACGCAGACGGTGGAAGCGACGGTGACAGTCCGGGTTTCACAGTCGGCCGGCGGGGACCTCGTCGCCGGCGCCCGCAGACAGCTGGATCGGGTCGACGGCGTGTCCGTCGACGAACTGGCTATCGCCGGCATCCAACCGGGGCTCAACGACACGACGGTCGAGGCGGTCGCGACCCTCTCCGTCGACGGCGATCGACCGGTCAGAGAACGACTGACGGACGGGTTCGGCGTGGAACCGGGGCGCGTCGAACGGGTGGATCGCGGCTGATCTGAAGTCGACGAGTTCGGCGACCGGCCCGGAGAGCTACTCGTCGATGTCCTCGCGCACCTGCGCCTCGGCCCGCCGAAGCACGTCTCGAATCGGGGTCCCGGTCGCCTCGGCGACCGCGACCGCGTCGTCGTACTCGGCGCTCACGTCGTAGATGTCGCCGTCGGCGGTCGAGGCCACCTTCACCGAGACCTCGTGGTCGTCGCCGCCGATCGCGAGCGTCGCCGCCTCGAAGGCGCGCTCCGCGATCCACCGGTGGCTCGCGCTCGACTGCCGGACACCGAGAGTCCCCGTCTCGCGGGCGAGTCGCTCCGCGACCGCCTCGGCGTCTGACGGCTTGCAGATGGCCTTCACGAGGTGCCCCGGCCGCGATTTCTTCATCGTCGTCGGGACGATCGTCACGTCGCGAGCGCCGGCGCGTGCGAGCGTTTCCTGAAGGCCGCCGAGCACCTCAGGCGCGGCGTCGTCGAGGTTCGTCTCCAAGACCACGATCTCGTCGCGGACGAGACCGTCGCCGGAGGGCTCGTTCGAGGCGTCAGCGACGCTCTCGTCTCCGCCCGGGTCACCGCCGTCGCCGACGAGCACGCGGAGCACGTTCGGGTGCTCCGGGAACGTCGCACTGCCGGCGCCGTAGCCCGCGGCGTCGAGGTCGAGGGCGGGCAGGCGGCCGACACCCTCGGCGACCGCGGCGAGGATCGCGGCCCCGGTCGGCGTGAGCAGCTCGCGGTCGACCGGGCCGCCGACCGTCGAGAAGTCGGCGCCCGCCGCGATCTCGGTCGTCGCCGGCGCGGGGACCGGGTAGACGCCGTGGCTCATCTCGACCTCGCCGCCGCCCGCGGCGACGGGAGTCGTCACGACGCGGTCGGGATCGAGGTCGTTTATCAGGAGTGCCGCCCCCACCACGTCGGCGATCGCGTCGTCCGCTCCGACCTCGTGGAAGTGCGTCTCGTCGAGTCCCGTTCCGTGAACGGACGCCTCGGCGCGGCCGAGGCGCTCGAAGGCGTCGAGCGCCAGCGACTCGACGGCGTCCGGGAGGTCCATCGACTCGACGAGCGCGACAACCTCGGAGTAGCTGCGATGGACGCCCGCGCCCTCGGCGTGGTCATGGCTGTGGTCGTGGTTGTGGCTGTGATCGTGGCTGTGGTCGTGGTAGAGGAAGAGGACTAGGGAAATGAGAAATATGAGTTAGATCTATTTATGTAATGAGGGGAT
>NZ_JARANT010000070.1 GCF_029889805.1 Halorubrum sp. Boch-26
CGGCGTCGAGCCGAGCGAGATGGCGCTCGGCCTCGCGCGCGGTCGTCACGTCGAGTTCCTCGACGGCGACGTCGCCCGGATCGCGGCCCGATCGAACGCGGTCGCTGGCGAATTCGGCGCCGACGAGCGCCGCGTCGCGCGTCTCGGCGACGTCGTGTGTCCGGATCACGTGGGCGCCGCGCTCGACCGCCATCGACGTGGCCGCCAGCGAGACGGGGAGCGCCTCCTCGGTGGTCCGCCCGGCGATCGTCTTGAGGAAGCTCTTGCGGTTGATCGAGACGAGCAGCGGTCGGCCGTACCCGCGGAACTCGCGGAGCCGGCGGAGCGTCTCGCGGTCGTCGGCGTGGGTCTTCGCCTCGGACCAACCGCCGAAGGCGGGGTCGAGGATCGTCTTGTCGGTGAACCCGTTCATCGAGAGCGCCTCGTAGATGTCGTCCGCGTAGCTGCGGCTACGCTCTGGACTGGCGGCGCTTCGGGCCGCCCAGTCGACGTCCTCGATGGCGCCCGGCCGATCCAAGTCCGGCGGCGAGGCCATCTTCGAGACGGCGGCGTCGTGCTCGCGGCAGACGCGGGGCATCTCGGGGTCGGCGAACCCGCAGATGTCGTTGACCATATCGAAGCCGCGCGAGAGCGCCTCGTCGGCGACCTCGTGATACCGGGTCTCGATCGACCAGACGGCGTCGCCGGAGGTCGATTCGAGCGTCTCGATCGCCGTGTCGAGCCGATCCAGCTCCTGCTCGGCCGAGAGCACGTCGAGGTCCTTGTTGGCCGATTCGAGGCCGACGTCGACGATGTCGGCGCCCTCGCCGATAAGCTCCTCGTCGACGTACCCGGCCGCCTCGCCCGGGTCGTCGTACACGCTCGGGTCGTACGGCGACTCCGCGGAGACGTTGAGCACACCCATGATCCGGGGCGGGTGATCGTCGCCGATCCCGAGCCCTGCGGCGTCCACATTTCGCATACGATCACCACGGGCGCGAGAGACATAAACGGGGCGAGTGAGGGGTGACAACGGGTCGCAAGCGAGCGGGGGCACGTGTGAGTGTGAGGGGGCACGTGTGGGTGTGAGACATGACGGCAGCCGTCGGGCACGCGTTAATGCCGTCCGGCACGTTCTCGATGTATGAACACGAAAGCGGAAGACCGACTGCTCGGACTCGCGGTAGCCGCCCTCGTCACGACGATAGGGGGCGAGCTGCTCGGGAGTCAACTCCTCGTCACGGTCGGCGTGGTCGGGTTCGCCGTCGCGCTCTTGGCACTCTTCGCGGTCATGAGCGTCGTGCTCGCGGTGAGCGTCGGATCGACGGAGCTGAACGCCCCCGACCCGAGGGCCACCGACAGGGCTCGCTGAACGGGGTCACAGCTCGAAGGCCAGCGCGTCCCCGACCGCGACGCCGTTGCGGTCGGTCCACTTGTACGGGAGTTCCAGCACGTACTGCCCCGACCCGGGGTACGCTTGATCGTTCCCGTCCTCGTTCGGTCCCGGCTTCGGCGCGTTATGGATCTCGACGACCGTCCCGTCAGGGTCGGCGTAGACGATGTCGATCCCGAACTCCATCTCGCGCATGACGAACGTGAGGCCCTCCCGCTCAGCGGGGAAGACGAACAGCATCCCGGCGTCCTCGGGGAGCGATCCCGCGTCGCTGAGGCCGGTGTATCGTTTCTCCCCCGTGTCCGCGATCGCCGCCGTCACCCTGCCGAGGGGATCGCCGTCGGAGGTTCTGACTTCGACGACGGTCGTCTCGTAGTCGGCGTAGGCGCCTGACGGCCACTCCTCGCCCGGAGGCGTGTCGTCACCGGCGGCCTCCTCTTGGCCCTCGCTCGCGGGCGGGCCGGCACCGACACAGCCCGCGAGGGCACCGACCGAGCCGGCGCCGATCGCGGCTACCAGTTCTCGGCGTCGCATTAGCGGGCGGACGAGTCGCTCGCGTATATGCCCCACGAAGGGGACGACGGCCGCCGGAGCGGCTCACCCGGACTCCGGCGGTACGAGCGCCCGGAGGCCGACGAGACCCGCTCGCCCCGGGAAGGACGCGCTTTTATCCGCGCCGCGTGTAGCGCCGCGCATGGCGAAAGTGAGCGTCGGCCTCCGCGGATGGCGGTTCGACGAGGAGGAGATCTTCACCGACGACGGCGAACTCAAGCCGCTCGACGAGATCCCTGAGGGGCCCCGGGAGCGGCTGTTCAGGCTCGTGGGTCTCGTCGAGGAGCCGTGCGACGTCTGTTACCTCGAACACGGCGAGAGCGAAGTCCACCGCTGTAACCAGGCCGAGATCGTCTACGGGGAGCCCGAGGGCGAGGTGCTGTGCTGCCCCGAACACGAGCCCGACCTGGTCTACTGGTACCGCGAGGCGGGCGGGAGCGACCACGCCGGCAGCGTGGAGTTCGGCGACCGCTTCCACGAGTGGGTCGCGGCCGGCAACGAGGCCCCGGAGGGGTACGGCTCGGTCGAGCACGTCGAGGAGGATCCCGACGGGCTCCCGGACCTGCCGGACCAACAGGAGATCCAAGAGCGCGTCGAGCAGGACTTCGAGGGCGACCGGATCGACATCATCGAACTCGCGGGGAAGGAAGGGGACGACGGAGACGACCTGAGCGAGGACGAGTTCGCGGACGTCGACCTCTCGACCGACTATCCGTCGAACCGATGAGCGGCGCGGACGAGGAGGCGGACGTGGACAGCGACACGGTCGCCGACGGCGACCCGCGGACGACCGAGGGTCCCGACGCGACCCCCGATGGCGACGACACCGACCGGTCGACCCGCCGCAAGCCGGTCGTCGTCGTCGTCGAGCCGGAGACGCCCGGAAACGTCGGCACTATCGCCCGGGCGATGAAGAACTTCGGGCTCGCCGAGCTCAAGCTGGTCGATCCGCCGGAGCTGAAGGAGGACGGCGAGGCGTACGGGTTCGCCGGCCACGCCCGCGAGGACGTGCTTCCGAACGCCGAGGAGGTGACGTTCGACGAAGTCGTGGCGAACTACCACACCGTCGGCACTACCGCAATCACCGGCGAGGACGACCGGAGTCACGAGCGGTTCCCGTTCAAGACCCCAGCCGAGCTCCGGGAGTCGCTGAAGACCGTCGACGCGCCGACCGCGATCGTGTTCGGTCGAGAGGGACGCGGCCTCAACAACGAGGAGCTCTCGCGGCTCGACGAGGTGTGCTCGATCCCCGCCGACGACGATTACCCCGTGTTGAACCTCGGTCAGGCCGCGACCGTGCTCTTATACGAGCTCCGCGATCTCACCGTCGACGAGACGCAGCTTCCGGACACGGCGGTCACGCGAGCCCCCGAGCCCGATCTGGAGCGCTTCCACGAGTTCTTCGGCGAGTTCCTCGCGGCGACCGGCCAGCGCGAGCACGTCCGCGAGAAGAACGCGCTGCTGATGCGCCGGCTGCTCGGTCGCGCGCACCCGACCGAACGAGAGATCCACTCGCTGCTCGGGACGTTCCGCAAGGCGAACGCGAAGCTGGAGCACGCGGAGCACCTCGCCGCCAAGTACGACGAGCCGGTGTACCCGCGGGAGCGATAGCCGTGAGCGACACCCTCCTCGACGGCGACCTCTGGGCCGGCGTGCGCGACGTGTCGCCGCTGATGCTCGGCATCGTCCCGTTCTCGCTCGTCGCCGGCATCGCCGCGGTCGACGCCGGCCTCGGGCTCGCGGAGGCGGTCGGGATGTCGGTGATCGTGTTCGCCGGCGCCTCCCAGCTCGCCGCGCTGGACCTGCTCGGATCGAACGCCCCGCTCGCGGTCGTCGTCGGCACGGCGGTCGTGATCAACGTCCGGATGGTGATGTACTCGGCCTCCATCGCGCCGTACTTCGCGGACTACGGCCGCCGGCTCCGCGCTGGCCTCGCGTACGTCCTCACCGACCAAGCGTACGCGCTCTCGGTCGCGGAGTTCGACCGGAATTCCGACCGGAGCCGCTGGCGCTACTACCTCGGCGCGGGGGCGTCGCTATGGGTCGTCTGGCAGATCGGAACGGTCGTCGGCGTCGTGGTCGGCGCCGGCGTCCCCGACGCGTGGGGGCTCACCTTCGCGGTACCGCTCGTCTTCCTCGCGCTTCTCGTCCCCGCGATGAAGGACCGGCCGTCGATCGCGGCGGGCGTCTCGGGCGGCGCAGTCGCGGTCGTCGCCGCCGGCCTCCCTCTGAACCTCGGCTTGCTCGTCGGGGCGAGTACGGGAATCGTCGCCGGCCTCGCGGCGGAGGTGCTCGGCGAGTGACGGGTGCGCCTTCGGCCGCGGGCTCCCCGCGCGTCTGGCTCGCCATCGTCCTCATCGGGGTCGCGACGTACGGGTTCCGACTCTCCTTCATCCACCTGTTCGGTCGGATCGACGAGGTGCCCGCACGGATAACGCGTCCCCTGCGCTACGTCCCACCGGCGGTGCTCGCCGCGCTCGTTCTCCCCGACCTACTGACGCTGCGCCCCTCCCTCACCGCGACCCTCCTGGACGAGCGCCTGATCGCGGGCGCCGTCGCCGGCGCGGTCGCGTGGCGGACGGAGAACATATTCGCGACGATCGCGGTCGGGATGACGACGCTGTGGCTGTTCCGGTTCGTCGTGTTCGCGTGAGGACGCGAACGCGAGAGCCCGACGTCGCCGGGCGCGTTTCAATCGATCCGGTTCGGGTATCGGCGTGCGAGGAGAGCGACCGCGACCGCGCAGACCGCGCCGAACGGGACCGCGGTCGCGACGCTCACGAGCCCGCGAGCGGGCGGCGCGGCGTACGAGACCGCGGCGGCGACGAGGATCGCGTACCCGAACGCGGCGATCCCGAGCAGGGCCGGCCGCGCCCCCGGTGAGCGCCAGAGGCGTGCCCAGACGGCCGCGCCCGCGACGATGCCGGCGGTGAGCCCGATCGGGAGCCCGACGAGCGCCGAGAACGCGATCCGGGCGGCGAGCGCCTCGATGAGAGCAGCGGCGACGGCGAGGAACGTCGTGAGCGCGACGCCGACCGCCGCGACGAGACGGGCGTTCATGCTGGGCGGAATGGACGGCCCACGGCTTAAGTGAGGCGCCGCGGCCCGGGCGCCGGGCTACCGGTCGCGTTCCCGCTCCGTGACCCGGTCCGCGGACGACCGTTCAGGGCCGGTGACGGAATCGAGCCGAGACCCCCGCTCGACTTCGCGTTCCCGAGCGTCGGCGATGCGTTGGGCGCCGTCCGCGACCGCGTCCAGCGCGGCGAACAGGCGGTACGAGAGATACGGGCCGACCGAGAGCGCGAGAACGAGGACGACGCCGATCAGTATCTGTCCGACGATCAGGAGCGAGTAGACGAACGTCAGGAGACTCACGGTTGCGAGGGCGGTCCCGACGCGGGTGCGGAGGGCCTCCGAGGGGGAAAGCGGGTCGTGCGTCATGCGTACCGCTACCGGCGTGTGAGATAAAAATGGGCGCGGAATCGGTCGGCGGGCGGCCGCCGGTAGGCGACCCCTTCAGTCGTCGGCCGGAGCCGCGGAGTCGCCGGCGGAGACGCCGGTTCCGGGGCCGATGTCGATACCGAGGTCAGCGAGCTTCTCGTCGGGGACGACGCCGTCGACCCAATCGCGGGTCTCGTAGTACTCCGCCTTCATCTCGTCGAGCTCGCAGAGCTCGCCCTCGCTGGCGCCCGTGCCGGGGATGGCGTCCGGGTGCCCGTCGATGAAGCGGTTCGGCAGCGTGTCGTCCGCGCCGTCGAAGCCGGCGAGGTTGTTGAAGTACCGTTCGAGGTTGTACACCCGCTCGCCCGCCTCGAACAGCTCGTCCTCGGAGACGTCGCGGCCGGTCATGCCGTTGTACTGGAGCACGTACTCCTCGATCCCCTCGGCGAAGGCGCTGAACTTGCAGATGTCGAACGAGTCCGACACCGCGTGCAGGTCCTGGAAGGTGGCGGTGAGCTCGCCTTTGCCCTCCCACTCGTACGGGTCGACCTTCTCCGGGATCCCGAGGATCTCGGCGGCCGGCGTGTAGCCGCGCAGGTGGCAGGCGCCGCGGTTGGAGGTCGCGTACGCGATTCCCATGCCCTTCATGCAGCGCGGGTCGTATGCGGCCATCGTCTGGCCCTTGACCGAGAGCTTGTTTCCGTGCGCCTCCTTCGCGTCGGCGACGCGCTCGGGGCCCTCCGCGAGGAGGTCGCCGAGGTCAGAGGAGCGGTGGCCGATCTCGTCGATGAGGTCGATCATCGTCTCGGAGTCGCCCCAGTCGAGGTGGCCGACGCCGTCGAGCTTCCCCTCATCGCTCATCTCCATCGCCATCGCCATCATGTTCCCGGTCTCGATGGTGTCGATGCCGAGCTCGTTACACCGGTCCAGCATGACGGCGATCTCGTCGCGGTCGTCGTGACCGGAGTTCGGACCGAGCGCCCAGGCGGACTCGTACTCGTACGACTCCATTCGGACGTTCAGGTCCTCGCCCTTGTGGGTGACGTCAACCTCGACCTCCTTCTTACAGGCGACCGGACAGGAGTGGCACGTCGGCTCGTCGACGAGGATATTTTCGCGGACGTTCTCCCCGGAGACCCGCTCAGCCTGGACATCGATGCCGTCGGCCTCGCTGTACGCCTCCGTCGAGGTGTGCTGTGCGTTCTTCGTCGGGAGGCCGTCCATCTCCTCGGTCGCGTTCATCAGGACGTTGGTGCCGTACATCGAGAGTCCACCCTCGTTGGGCGCGGTGACCTCCGACTCCCGGATGACCTCCATCGCCTGCTGGTAGCCCTCCTGGAACGTCTCCGAGTCGGCGGGCTTGGGCATGTCGGTGCCGCCCTTCACGACGACGGCCTTCACGTTTTTCGTGCCCATCACGGCGCCCGTGCCGCCGCGGCCGGACGCGCGGTCGTCCTCGTTGATGACGCAGGCGTAGCGCACGCCGTTCTCGCCGCCCTGTCCGATCGCCATCACGGAGAGGTTCTTACCGACCGACCCCTCGACCTCCTCGCCGATGTCGTCGATCGTGTCGTGGACGCCCTGGCCCCAGAGGTGGGAGGCGTCGCGTACCTCGACCTCGCCGTCCTCGACGAGCAGGTAGACGGGGTCGTCGCTCTCGCCGTCGAGCAGGATGCCGTCGAGCCCGGCCCACTTGAGCCGCGCGCCGGACCAGCCGCCGTGGTGGGAGTCGGTGACCGTCCCCGTCAGCGGGGACTTGGTCACCAGAGCGATGCGACCGCTCATCACGGTCTGCGTCCCCGTGAGGGGGCCCGTCATGAACGCGAGCCGGTTGTCCGGCCCCATCGGATCGACGTCGGGACCGGCGTCGAAGACGTACTTGACGCCGAGCCCGCGCGCGCCGATGTATTTTTTCGCGTCTTCGTCGTCGATCCCGCGGTACTCGACCGCTCCCTCGGCGAGGTCGACCTGTGCAACTCGGTCTCTGTAGCCGCCCATTTCAGTCATGTAATGCTCGTTCATTATAGACGGACCACAGCGTGTTAGTTGTTCACCTCTCTACGTAGCCGATATCGGTTACAGAACACCGAGCGCCGAGTGGCAGGAGTATATAAATTCTGCGCGCCGAGCGACGGACGAGACCCGAAGACTGCAACCCGATCGCGGGGTCGGCGAAGCGATCCCGGGGCTCCCGTGCGAGCGAGCGGTTTCGGCGGGGTCCTCGTCGACGCGAGCGTCCGCCCGATGTCGTGAGCCCTAACTTCCCGCGAGACGACCCGCGAGCGTGACGGGTTCCGACCGACGAACCGACGCCGACAGGCCGGAAACGGTCTCTGAGCGGGCCGCGGAGCGACCGCGAGTCGTCCCGGCCGCGTTCGCCGTCGTCGTGTTCGGCGGATCGGTGGTTCCGGTGCCGACCGCGTCGTCGGGGAGACACGCCGGCGGCGTGCTCAGCGAGGTCGTCAACGCGCTTCCGGCCGGCGTCGGATTCACCGTCCCGTTTCACGTCATCGGCTACGCGGTGCTCGCCGCCCTGCTCGTCCGCGCGGCGACACCGACGGCCGGGCGCAGTCGGAGGCGGCGAGCCGGTACGGCCCTCACCGCGGCGACCGCGGCGACGGCGTTCGGGTTCGGGATCGAACTCGTGCAGGCGCCGATCCCGTGGCGGTCGTTCGCGTGGGGCGACGCCGCCGTCAACGCCGCGGGCGCGGTCGTCGGCGCGGCTGTCGCCGCGACCCGCGCGCGGGAAGGTCCGCGATGACGACACGGCTTTACGCGCGCGGCCGCTCCCTCCGGTAATGAGCAAGCCGAGCCCCGACGCGTACGAGCAGGGGCGCGGGATGGACGCGCACAACGCCGTGATGCGCGACATCCGCGCCGAGCGCTCGGAGACGTACGACCCGACGCAGCCGACCCGCGTGTGGATCGACGAGGACAACACGCCCGACGGCGTCGTCAACTCCCTCACGATCATCCTGAACACGGGCGGCTGCCGGTGGGCCCGCGCCGGCGGCTGCACCATGTGCGGCTACGTCGCCGAGTCCGTGGAGGGCGGGAGCGTGGCCCACGAGTCCCTGATGAACCAGATCGAGGTGTGTCTCGACCACGAGCGCGAGGAGGCGGACGCGCCGGCCGAGCTGATCAAGATCTACACGTCGGGCTCGTTCCTCGACGAGCGCGAGGTGCCCGCGGAGACCCGCCGGGCCATCGCCGAGACGTTCGCGGACCGGGACCGTATCGTGGTCGAGTCGCTGCCGGACTTCGTGAGCCGGGAGAAGATCGGCGACTTCGCCGACCGCGGCATCGCGACCGACGTGGCCGTCGGGCTGGAGACGGCCACCGACCGCGTCCGCCACGACTGCGTGAACAAGTACTTCGACTTCGCCGACTTCGAGGACGCCTGCGCCGAGGCCGCCGACGCCGACGGCGAGTTCGACGCGGACGTGGGGATCAAGGCGTACCTCCTGATGAAGCCGCCCTTCCTCGCGGAGCCGGAGGCGGCCGCCGACATGATCGACTCGATCCGCCGCTGCGCCGACGTCGACGGGTGTCACACCGTCTCGATGAACCCGACGAACGTCCAGCGCTACACGATGGTCGACGAGCTGTTCTTCGAGGGGGGCTACCGCCCGCCGTGGCTCTGGTCGGTCGCCCACGTCCTCGCGGAGACGGCCGACGTCGACGCCATCGTCGTCTCCGATCCGGTCGGACACGGCTCCGATCGAGGCGCGCACAACTGCGGCGAGTGCGACGACCGCGTTCAGACCGCGATCAAGGACTTCGACAAGCGGCAGGACCCGAGCGTCTTCGAGCAGGTCTCCTGCGAGTGCGAGGCGACGTGGGAACACGTGATGGAAGCGGAGACGAGCTACAACATGCCGCTCGCTCGGTAGGGATCGATCGGTCCTGAACGGCGGTGGGAGATCGCGATCAGTTTCACTCATGTTTCTGAAACGAACGGGAGCTTTCAAACCGAATATCGACCCATTTCCGAGTTATAATTCGGAATATACCGAACGATCAGGCCGGACAAGACCCATATACGTCGGGATACTACCGATGTGTATGAACGCAGTCGTCAGCGGTCCCCGGTCGTCCCGCCGGAAGTCGGTCCTCTTCTGTGCGGAGTGCAGCTTCCAGAATCCCGTCTCGGACGGGTGGCTCGTCGTCAGCGACGGCGACGAGCGCACCATCGTCTGCCCCGAGTGCGGTCACGTCGCCGACCACCGTACGGAGCGGTCCGCCCCGTCGCCGAAGCGCGCGGACTGAGCGGCCTTCGGTCGACGCCACAGCAGCCGAGTCCCTCCTATTTTCGCTCCGGTGCCCGCTCCGCGAGCACCGGGATCGCGTCCAGTCGCTCCGGATCGAGCGCGTCCCAGTCGATTCCCGGGGGACGCTCGTACGGCGTCTCCGTCCGGATCGTTCGCTCCGGCGTGACGATCAGGTCGAGCGGTACGTCGTGAGCGTCGGGCTCGGGAAGCGCGGGCGTCGAGGCATCTCCGTCCCCGTCGCCCGCACCGCCGACGGCCGATTCCGGCCCGTCGATCACGGACAGTTCGTGGACCGTGGTCGCCACCGTCGTCTCGTCGTCGACGGCGTCGATCTCGCGGAGCACCCCCCACTCAAGGTCGCTGTACCCCTCGCCCTTTCCGATCCGCGCGCCGTCGGTCGCGACGGCGACGGAACCTGACACGACGAGGTCGACGTGAGGGACCGCCTCGGGCGCGACGGGGGTGCCGTGCGTCGAGATGCCCGAGACGGTGGTGGCGTCGTCGACCGTCGGGCGATCGGTAGCGTCGTCAGACCCCGCGAGTTCGTCGGGTTCGAGCCGAAGGAACGGATCCGGGTCCCGCAGTCGCGGCTGCGCGACGTACACCGTTTTACCGGCGCGGAGCGCGGCGCGCCTGACCGGCAGCTGCGGCGCGTCGGGGTTGCACTTGAGCGTCGCGGCCGCGGCCCACTCGGGGGTCTCAGTCAGTCGCTCGCACGCCGCGTCCGCGCCGGCGAAGTTCGGGATCCGGTCGTGCGGCGGGAAGGGGAACCGCGCCTGGTCGCCCGCCTCGAACGCGTCCCAGACGGCCTCGCGGACGGCCTGCTTGTCCATGCGTGAGGGAGCGCGCCCGTCGACAAGTAAGCCCCGAACGCGGGCGGACGCGACCGCACCACCGGCGGAACGGTCCGAGCGCGACGACACGCCCTTTAAACCGTTCAGTCGCCCACGTACGGGTATGTTCGAAGACCGGCCGGACCGCGACGCCGAGGTCGTCCTCGTGGGACGCTCGAACGTCGGCAAGTCCACGCTGATGCGAGAGCTGACGGGTCACGACTTCTCGACCGGCGGCAAGCCCGGGGTCACCCGCCAGCCGAACCACTTCGACTGGGCCAGCGAGAGCTTCATGTTCACCGACCTGCCCGGGTTCGGCTTCATGTCCGGCGTCGAAGAGGAGCACCGCGAGCAGATCAAAACGAACATCGTTCGTTACCTGGAGGAGAACGCCGACTCGATTTTGGCGGGCGTCGTCGTGATGGACGGGAAGGCGGCCGTCGACATCATCGACCGCCACGCCGAGCGCGGGAACATCCCCCACGACGTGGAGATGTACGGTTTTCTGGAGGACGTCGGCGTCGAACCGATCGTCGCCGTCAACAAGACCGACAAGATCGACGACCTCGACGAGCGGCTCGACGAGATCTGCGACCGCCTCGGACTGTACCCGCCGTGGCAGCAGTGGTCCGACCGGATCGCGCCGATCTGCGCGAAGGGCGGCGACATCGAGGCGTTAGAGGAGTGCCTCCGGACGCGCTTCCACGAGCACAACCGCGACGACCTGCTGAAGTTCGTCTCGTAACGACTGGTCTCGGGCGAGACCGCAATTTCGGTCGGGTGCGTTCCGGGCGCTCAGGTATAAATCGACACTGGCGACTCGGCGGAGAACACCTCCAAAGCCCCGGTCGCGAAGACCTCCGAACGTCGTTCCTGCTCGCTCCGCTGCCCGGGCTGCGACGTTCGTGGTCCCGCTCTCGCTGCTCGCGGGATTCGCGATGCCCCTCTGCGTCCCGCCCCACTGCAACCGCAGCCTCGCACCCCCCGGCCTCGTCGATGGCGCCGCCGGCGACGCCACCGCAGTCAGTATATAAATGATACGTGTCTGTACGCGGAGCGAACCGTCTCAGAACTCGAAGCCGACCGCGTCGCGGTCGGGTCGAATCGGACTCTTCGGGTACGGCGGCGACGCCTCGGGGTCGTTAAACGGGCGAGGGGCCGCGTCGTTCGGGCCGTCGGGGTAGAAGAGGGCGGCGAGCGTCTGGATCGCGGTTCGTCCGCTGGCCAGTTCGAACTGGCCGCCGCTGTAGAGATCTATCCCCTCGTTCTGACAGTGCGCGATCGTCTCGAACAGGGATTCGAGGGTACCGAACCGAGAGGGCTTGATGTTACAGTGGCCGGGGTCGACAGGGAGCGATTCGAGGCTCTCGACGCCGTCGATCGGGTAATCGAAGGAGAGCCGGTCGGCCTGTGGTTCGACGAGCGGTCGCGTCTCGGGCGTGAACGCCGGGTCCTCGACGATCGCGGTCGGGAACGCGGCGAACACGTCGCGGTACAGTTCGGGGTCGGCCTCGGCGTCGACGTCGGTGTCCTCGTACCAGCCTTTCAGGTCGAGGATCCGGACGGCCTCCGTCTCTCTGAGCGTCGCGAACGCCCCCTCCGGCCAGTCCGGCGTCGGATCGAGTTTGAACTCCAGCTCGTCGTCGAGTTCGAGCAGCTCCTCGACGCGGTCGGTCGTCGGCGGCTCTCCGAGTCGGGTGGAGACGACGAACCGCACCGGTTCGGGGTCGATACCGAGGTACTCGCCGAGCGACTCGTCGCGCTGGCGGAGCGCCAGGTCGAGGGCGGCGCTCTCGACCGCCCACCGCCGGTAGTTCCGGAACTGCTCCCGTGAGGGAGGTTCGTGCGCGAACAGGTCCTCGTCGCCGAGGCGGGCCGACAGCTCGTCTATCGTCCATTCGCCCTCGATGTCGATGGGGTCGGTCCCGACGAGCGCGTCGTGGTCCTCGGTCTCGTAGGTGACGTCCTCGCCACGGCCGACGACGCCGTCGCCGGAGAGCCGGAACTCGGTGGTGGTCCGCTCGAACCCGCTGGTGGTCGCGCCGGTGTATCGGCGTCGGTCGACCGACTCGATCGTCACGGACAGCTCAGCGATCCGCTCGTAGGCGCTCATGGGCGAGCCGACGGGCGCGGCGTACTTAAAGAAGGGACGCGGTCAGCGCCCGTCGCGACTAGGACCCTAGCGGGCCCGGAGCGTCTCGACGTGCGTGCCGAGCGTCCAGAACAGCGGGATCACGGTGAGCGCGACCGCGCCGGCGGCCGCGACCTGCAGCACGGTCGTCGTGAACCACGGGGTGGCGTCGGGGTACGGCAGCGAGGTGTGGGTCACGCCGCCGGTCAGGGGGACGAAGTAGTCCATCAGGAGGTCGACCGTGTACCACGCGGTCGCGATCGCGACCGCCTTCGGCGGGAAGTCCGTGATCCGATACAGCACGAACGCCTGCACGACCATCGCGAGGTGGCTCACGAGGAGGAACGCGTACAGCGGCGGCCCGGAGCTCTCGACGAACCGCGGCGCGAAGACGACGAGCACGTACGGGGTCCAGAGCCCGAGCTTGACGTTTCCGAAGAAGGCGAGCGTGGCGAGGGTGTCGCTCGACCGGCCGACCGCCCACGCCGCGAGCGCGAGCGCGATGAGCAGCGTCGCGCCCGGACTGTCCGGGACGAACGCCCACATCTCGGCGGGCACCTCCTGAAACTGGAACCGGTAGTACCAGAAGCCGAACGCGGTGCCGACGAGGTTGATCGCGACGATGACCCACGCGAACCGGAAGGCGATGTCCTCCAGCACCTTCGGCAGCGGGGCGACCCACCGCGGCAGCGACTCGCGCTCCGGGGGCTCGCGTCCGAGTGCGCCGACGATATCCATACGCTCGGGTCGGACCGGTCGCTCATAGCCGTGGCGGTCGCGGATCGGGGTGACCAGAGCGTCGTCGGGCGTCGACTCGGTCGCCGCCGGGACGAAAAGGGCTATGAGTCCCCGGCCGGAACGCTCGTGGTATGCGCTCGCGTACGCTGTTCGCGCTGCTGCTCGTCGTCCCCCTCGTGGACGCGCTGTTCCTAGTCGTGGTCGCGACGCGGCTCGGGTGGCCGGTCACGGTCGCGCTGGTCGTGTTGACCGCCGTGCTCGGGATGCTCCTCCTCCGCGCCGAGGGACGGGCGACGCTCGCTCGCGTCCAACGCAAACTGGCCCGCGGCGAACCGCCGACCGACGAGCTGCTCGACGGCGGCCTGCTGATCGCCGCCGGCGCGTTCCTGCTCACGCCCGGGCTCGTCACGGACGCGGTCGGCTTCCTGCTCGCGCTTCCGCTCTCTCGGGTCCCGATTCGGATGGCGCTCAAGAAGTACGTCGTGGTGCCGTACATCGACAGCGAGACCGGCGGCTTCGCCTCCGGGAACGTGTACATCGGCGGATTCCCCGGCGGCGAGGGCGGCGGCTTCACCACCGGGGGCGGTGGGTTCGGCGG
>NZ_JARANT010000071.1 GCF_029889805.1 Halorubrum sp. Boch-26
ACCCCCCCGGAGCGCCCCGGCGGACGCCGCGAACCCCACCGTGTGTCGCTCGACGATCGCCTCGTCGACCGCGCCGGCGTCGACGACCCCCGCGAGCACCGCCCGCGCCAGCGCGAGGGCGGTCCCGGGCTCCGGCCGGACGTGGACGTCGGCGTCGGCCGCCGTCCGCGTCTCGACCGGGTCGACGACGATCAGCTCGCCGTCGCCCGCGGCGGCGCTGTTCTCGATCCACGAGTGCAACACGGGATGCGCGACGGCGGGGTTCGCGCCCCAGACGACGTGGGTCTCCGCCGCCGGAACGTCGTCGTATGTCGGCGGGGGCGCGTCGCTCCCGAACGCCTGGGCGTACGCCGCGACGGCCGAGGCCATACACAGGGTCGTGTTCGCGTCGTAGTGCCGCGTTCCGAACGCGCCGCGGGCGACCTTCCCGAGCGCGTACGCCGCCTCGTTCGTCTGCTGCCCGCTCCCCAGCACGGCGACGTTGTCGGGGTCCCGGCGAATGGCTTCGATGAGCCGCGTCGTCACGACGCCGAGCGCGGTGTCCCAGTCCGTCGGCCGGAGCGACCCGCCGCGACGGATGAGCGGCCGCGTCAGCCGCTCCGCGCCCGGATCGACGGTCTCGCTGACCCCGCGCTGGCAGTTGCGGCCACCGGTCGTCGGGTGGTCCGGGTCCCCGGAGACGTCGACGAGACGGCCCTCGTCGGTCGATTCCTCCTGGCGGTAGCCGCACCCGACCGCGCACCGCATACAGGTGGTCGGTTTCCGGTCGCTCATCCGCGGACCGGTGGTGACGGAACTGATCGATCGTCGTCTCCCTGGACGTCGTTTTTCGGAAACATTTCGACTGTGTCCACGGTGGCCTGTGTGACGGATAACTGTTGTTTATAAGTAAAAACCACCGTATATCGGGTATCTGGGGTGTTTCGTGCGATCGCGACGGAACACATCCCTATCGATTAGGGGTCCTTAACCAATATCGCGCTGTGAGACGACGGTTCCGATCTGCAACTATTGGGCCAAGTAAGTATGGGAATATCAAATTCGATCTGAACGGGACGGAAATATCTGGGCTGAAGCGACCGAATTCCGATCTGTGGCGATCGAGTTCAAAATTTCTGTATTTATTAAAGAGACAGCATTTTATGCCGTGGTTCACACGCAATTCCCAGACAAATGCGTCAAACACACGAAAAAGAATCGGCCGAGACTCGGATCGACAACTCGGGTGGGACTGCGTGACGAACAAGAAGGAGACGTGGAAAGACGGGATGTACGGCGACGAGGTCCGGGAGAAGATCCTCGAGTTCGCGGAGGCGGGGTGGGAGTCGATCCCGGAGGACGAACGCGACATGTGGTTCTCTCGGTTCAAGTTCTGGGGCGTCTTCCACCAGCGCTCCGGCCAGGAGAGCTACTTCATGCTGCGGCTGGCGAACGCGAACGGCCTCCTCACCGCCGAACAGCTGGGCGCCGTCGGCGAGGTCGCCGCGGAGTACGCCAGGGGGCCGGTGTCGAACCCGGAGTTCGGCGACGCGTGGATCGACCTCACCACCCGCCAGTCGATCCAGCTCCACTGGCTCAAGCTTGAAGACATCCCGGCGATCTGGGAGAAACTGGAAGGCGTCGGCCTCTCGTCGCGCTCCTCGGGGGGCGACACGATGCGGAACATCTCCGGCTGTCCGGTGGCCGGCCGCGACAAACACGAGTTTGTCGACGCGCAGCCGGTCCTCGACGAGATCACGGCGAAGCTCCGCGCGGACGACGACCTGGCGAACATGCCCCGGAAGTTCAACATCAGCGTGACCGGCTGCCGCGAGGGGTGCGCGCAGGACTCGATCAACGGGATCGGCCTCGAACCCGCCGCGAAGGCGGTCGACGGCGACGACGTGCGGGGGTTCAACGTGCGAGTCGGCGGCGGCCTCGGCGGTCGGGAGCCCCGGCGGGCACGGAGCCTCGACGTGTTCGTGACGCCCGACGAGGCGTACGACGTCGTCAGGGGGTTCGTCGAGCTGTACTTCGAGAACGGAAACCGGGAGAACCGACAGCAGAACCGGAGTCGGTTCTTCGTCGACGAGTGGGGCACGGAGAAGATTCGCGACCGCCTCCAGGCGTCGTACGTCGACTTCGACCTCCGGCGCGAGGGAGCGGACCTCCGCGACGAGTACACGTACAACGCCGGCAAGGCGCCGACAGAGGGGAAACACGACCACGTTGGCGTCCACGAGCAGACCGACGGCGACTACTACGTCGGTCTGGCGGTGCCGATCGGACGGCTGACCGCCGCCGAGACGGTCCGGCTGGCCGACCTCGCGGCGACGCACGGCTCGGGGGAGATGCGGCTCACCCGGCGGCAGAACCCACTCATTCTGGATGTCCCGGAATCGGAGCTCGCCGACCTGCTCGACGCCGACCTGCTCGAGACGCACAGCCCCGAGCCGAGCGTGTTCACGCGGGGCGCGATGGCGTGTACGGGCACGGAGTTCTGCTCGCTGGCCCTGACGGAGACGAAGGCCAGGACGGCGGCGATGCTCCGCTGGCTGCGCGCCAACGTCGACCTCCCGGACGACGTCGAGCAGATCAAGATCCACTACTCCGGCTGCACGGCGGACTGCGGGCAGGCGATGACCGCCGACATCGGCTTCCAGGGGATGCGAGCGCGGAAGGACGGCGAGATGGTCGAGGCCATCGACGTCGGCGTCGGCGGCGGGATCGGTCCGGAGCCCTCCTTCGTCGAGTGGATCAGACAGCGCGTCCCGGCCGACGAGGTGCCCGGCCTGCTGCGGAACCTCCTGAACGCGTTCGCGGCGGGGCGCGAGGAGGGGGAGACGTTCCGTGAGTGGGTCGAGGCGACCGGCGAGGAGGCGCTCGTCGAACTGGCCGAGCCCGAGGAGACCGACTACGAGGACCCCTGTCTCACCGACGCGAAGCGGTCGTGGTACCCGTTCGCCGACGGCGAGGGGCCCGCACCGACCGACGTCGACGGGACGCCGTTAGCGACCGAGAGCGATGACTGACCGGACCGCCGAGGCGACTCCCGAGCGCCTCCGCGACCGCGCCGGCGACGGGGCGACCGTGCCGGTGGCGTCGATGGACGTCGCTCCGGAGCTGTTCCCGACGGAGGCCACCGACGACGAGACGGCGCGGGGTGCGGAGTGAACGACCCCGTCCCGACCACCTGTATGCGGTGCGCGGTCGGGTGCGGCCACCTCACCGGGCGGGTCGACTCGGGGTACGGAATCGACGGCGTCAGGGGGGACGTCGCCCACCCGACGAACCGCGGGCTCGCGTGTTCCCGCGGCATCGACGAGACGCAGAACCCCGACGGCGAGTGGCTGACGCGACCGTACGTCCGACGGGACGGCGAACTGCGCCGCACCACGTGGGACGTCGCGCTCTCCCGGGTCGTCGACGGGTTCCGCGACGTGCTCGACCGGGACCGCCACGGCCTCGCCGTCCTCGGGAGCGGCCAGCAGACGAACGAGGCCGCCTACGCGCTGGGGAAACTGGCCCGCGGCGGCTTCGGGACGCGGCACTACGACGCGAACACGACCCTGTGTATGGCGAGCGCCGTGGCCGCGTACAACGACGCGTTCGGGAGCGACGCGCCCCCGCCGACCTACGACGACATCGGGGACGCGACGACCCACGTCGTCTGGGGTGCGAATCCGGCGGTGGCACATCCCGTGCTGTTCCGGTGGGTAGTCGAGAGCGCGACCGAGGACGGGAGCCGGCTGATCGTCGTCGACCCGGTCGAGACGCGGACCGCGGAGCGGGGAGACCGCCACGTCGCGCCCGACCCGGGGACGGACCTCGCGCTGGCCCGCGCCGTCCTCGCCCGAGCGATCGAGCGCGGCGAGGTCGACGAGGCGTTCGTCGAGGAGGCGACGACGGGCTTCGAGGCGCTCCGGGCGGAGCTTCCCGACCCGGCGACGGCCGCGGCGACCGCGGGCGTCTCCCTCGCGACCGTGGACGCGCTCGCCGACGCGTTCGAGGACTCGACGCTGGTCTACTGGGGGATGGGCGTCAACCAGAGCGTCCAGGGGAGCGACACCGCCGGCGCCCTGATCGATCTCTGCCTCGCCACGGGCAACATGGGACCCGGGAGCGGCCCCTTCTCGCTGACCGGCCAGGCCAACTCCATGGGGACGCGCGTGTGCTCGTCGAAGGGGTCGTGGCCGGGGATGCGCTCGTTCGAGGACCCGGCCGAACGGCGGACGATCGCCGAGGCGTGGGGCGTGCCCGTCGAGCGCCTCCCGGACGATTCGGGCCCGGGACCGGTCGGTATCTGCGAGGCGATCGACGGCGGTCCCGTCGAGGCCGTGTGGGCCGTCGCGACGAACCCGGCCGCGGGACTGCCGGACGCGTCGGCCGCCCGCGAGCGCCTCCGCGAGACGTTCCTCGTCGTTCAGGACGCGTTCCACACCGACACCACCGAGCTGGCGGACGTCGTCCTCCCGGCGGCGACGTGGGGGGAGTCGGACGGCACGGCGATGAACATGGAGCGGCGGATCTCGCGCGTCCGCCCGGCCTCCGACCTCGCGCCGGCCGTGCGGACCGACCTGGACGTCATCACGGCCGTCGGGGAGGCGGTCGCTCCCGGGCTGTTCCCGGAGACGGAGCCGGCCGCCGTGTTCGACGAGCTCGCCGCGCTCACCGCCGGCACGGCTGCCGACCTCTCCGGCGTCTCGTACGACCGCCTCCGGGAGGAGCGCGCCGTCCGCTGGCCCGCTCCGTCCGCGAAGTCGGAGGGCGGGTACCGCTACCACGACGACGGCGACTGGTCGTTTCGGACGCCCTCCGGCCGCGCCCGGTTCTCGACCGGAACGCACGGAGCGGCCCCGGAACCGACCGACGAGTCGTATCCGCTCGTGTTGACCACCGGCCGCGAGCCGGACGGCTACAACACCGGTGTCCGGTCGCGGGACGGGGAGGCGGACCCCGCGGTCGTCGCGCGGGTGAACCCGGCCACGATCGAGCGCACGAGCGACGGGACGAGATCGGAGGGGGCGGCGTCGGAGTCGGGAGATCCGCTCGGGAAAACGGCGATCGAACCCGGCGAGATAGCGCGCCTCGTCTCCCGGCGCGGCTCGATTTCCGTCCGCGTCGCGGCCGACACGGCCGTCCCGACGGGAACGGTCTGGCTGCCGATCCACAACGGGACGACCAACGACCTGACGCTGGCGGCCACCGACCCGCGCTCGAACGAACCGAACTACAAGCAGTGCGCGGTCGCGCTGGCGCCGGCCGCCGACGAGGTCGCCGCCGAGGAGCCGCGCCGGACCAAACCGACCGCCGACGACTGAGACGGAACCGGACCACGACCCCATATCAAACCGAATCACGACCCCATGTCAAACCGAATCACGACCGTGAACGCGTACACGACGCTCGACCTCGTCGCCGCCCGGATCGAGACCCACGAGACGGCCCTGTCGCTCGACGGGGTGGTGGACGTCGCGGTCGCGGACGACTCGCCGGACCGCGTCGTCTTGAGCGTCGAACTGGACACGGTCGGCGTCGACGGGATCACCCCGCACGCCGACCGCGTTCGCTTGACTCCCGAGCAGGCGGAGACGCTGGCCGACGACCTGACGGAGTACGCCCGCGACGCGAGGGCGGAGTCCGACTGACGTTCGGCCGCCGACCCGCTCACAGCACGTCGATCGCGTCCTCGACCGGCATGTGGCCGTCTCGGACCGCCTCGAGGATCTCCCGCCGCTCCTCGGTCTCGCGGTCGATACCGCCTCCGCCGCCGACCTCGCTGAGGGTCACTTTCTCCGTCTCGCCGACGAACTCGGGGAAGTCGGTGCCGTCGGCGAGCGCTTTCTCCTTCTTGACGCGGTACGACCCGGCGTCGGTGGTGTACAGGTCGCCCGGGTGGAAGAAGTACCAGTCCTCGCGGTCGAACCGCACCGCGATCCGCGCCTTCGCGCCGAAGTTCCGCGCGAAGAACAGGAGCGCCTCCACCTCCTCGCCGGTGAGGTAGATGGGGTCGCCCGCGCTCGATTTCGCCTCGATCGCGTAGAACGTCTCGCCGTCGCCGGCGAGCACGTCTGGGAGCTCGCGCTCCGTCGCGGCGCCGCTGGCCGGGGCGCGCATCACGGCGAATCCCGCGTCGTCGAGGGCGTTCACCAGTTCGCGCTCGCGGCGGTCGCCCTTCCGGTTAGCGGACACGGTCGTCGTCACCCGGTTCGGTCATGCCCGTCGTAGACGCGAGCCGGTCAAAAGGGCGGCGGGTCGTCGGTCCCGTCACCCCCGAAGCCGCCACCACAGCGATCGGATCCGGTAGCTCAGCGAATCTCGCTCGTACCCCTTCCACCCGCTCATCCCGCCCGCGAGCGTCGACGCGTCGTACCCCGCATCGTCGAGGACGCGCGTCGCTCGTTTGGCGACGATCCCCATCTTGCAGACCGCGACGATCTCCCTGTCGTCGGGGAGCTCGTCGAGCCGGCGCCGGAGCGTCGACTCGTCGCCGCCCCGGAGGTCGTCGTACACCGGGACGTTTCGACTCGCGTCGATCGCGGCGCGATCGTACTCCGACTCGGGGCGGATGTCCAACAGGACCGGCTCGTCGTCGGTTCCGAGGCGCTCGTCCAACTCGGCGGGGAGAATGCGACCCATCGGCGAACGGTTGGTCTCGCGGCGGAAATCCCTGCCGTTCGCGGGCGTCGCCGCCGCCGTGTCCGCGCCCGACGCTGTGCTCACCTTGGGGTCGTCTCCAGTTACTCCCGCAGCCGCTCCGCGTGCTCGACGACGACGCGGCCGAGCCGCTCGGTTCGTCCTCGGATGTCGTCGTCACGGATTCCGGTCTCGTCGACGACGCCCGACGCCCCGCGGATTCCGACCTCGTGGGGGACCGTCCACGCGTGGACGTTTCGGAACGTCGACCGCAGGTGTTCGAGCGTCCCGCCGTAGGAGCCGCCGCCGGCGGTCGCCAGCAGTCCGACCGCGGTGTTCTCGTACTCCGTCGAGCCGCAGAAGTCGTGGAAGTTCTTGAACGTCGAGGAGTAGGAGCCGCGGTAGACGGGGGTCCCCGCGAGCACGCCGTCGGCCTCGCGGACGCGTCGTTTCAGCGCCTCGCTGTCCCCTTGCGCGTCCTCGTCCGGGTGGTACAGCGGGAGGTCGACCGCGCCCAGATCGATCATCCCGGTCTCCGCGCCCGCGGCCGCCGCGGCGTCGAGCGCGACTTCCAGCGCCGCCCGCGTGGTGCTGTCCGTGCGCCGGCTGCCGGAGACGGCGACGATTCGAGTCATACGTCGGGTTCGGGGTCGGATGATAATAACGCGGGCGGTTGTCAGTGACCACCGCCGGCCCGCCCGCGCAAGGTTCGCGATTGACACCGGGCATTATTGTCCCGGCCGCCGACGGGGTGGACATGGACAAGATTGCCTTCGGCACGGACGGCTGGCGGGCGACGCTCGACACCTTCACCGACGAGCGCGTGCGGATCGTGGGGCAGGCGGTCGCCGACCATCTCGACGCGGCGGGCCGCGACGAGCCGGTCGCGGTCGGCTACGACGCCCGCGAGACCTCGGAGGGATTCGCCGAGAGCCTCGCCGAGGTGCTCGCCGGCAACGGCTTCGACGTGCTCCTCCCCGAGCGCGACGCGCCGACCCCCGTGATCGCGTACGCCATCGTCAACCGGGGGCTCGCCGGCGCCTGCATGGTCACCGCCTCTCACAACCCGCCCGAGTACAACGGGGTGAAGTTCATCCCGCACGACGGCGCGCCCGCGCTCCCGGACGTGACCGAGGACGTGGTCGACCGCCTCGCGGAGCCCGACCTCCTCCCCGAGGCCGAGCGCGGCGAGATCTCGCGCGTCGACCTCGTGAGCGACCACGCCGACGCGGCCCGGAACCTCGTTGGCGCCGACCTCGGCGGGCTCACGGTCGCGTACGACGCGATGCACGGGAGCGGGCGCGGCGTCACCGACGCGCTCCTCGAATCGGCCGGCGCGGAGGTCGTTCGGCTGCGCTGCGACCGCGACGTGACGTTCGGCGGCGACTCCCCCGAGCCGTCGGCCGAGCACCTCGAGGAACTGGCCGCCCGCGTCACCGACCCCGACAGCGACGTCGACCTGGGGATCGCCAACGACGGCGACGCCGACCGGATCGCGGTCGTCACGCCCGATCGCGGCGTGCTCGACGCGAACCTCTTCTACGCCGCCTGCTACGACCGACTCCTCGAAGACGACTCCGGGCCCGCGGTCCGCACCGTCTCCACGACGTTCCTGATCGACCGGATCGCGGAGGCGCACGGCGAGGAGGTGTACGAGACCCCGGTCGGCTTCAAGTGGGTCGCCGAGGCGATGGGCGAGCACGACGCGCTGTTCGGCGGCGAGGAGTCCGGCGGGTTCACCCTCCGCGGCCACGTCAGGGAGAAGGACGGCGTGTTGATGTCGCTGCTCGCCGCGGGCACCCACGCCGCGGCGCCGTTCGACGAGCGGGTGGACCGTCTGCTCGACGAGCACGGCCACATCGCGGCCGGGAAGGTGTCGCTCGACTGTCCGGACGACCGGAAGGAGGGCGTCCTCGACGAGCTGGAAGACCACATCCCCGAGTCGGTTCGCGGTTCTCCCGTCGCGAAGGTCGTCACGCTCGACGGCTTCAAGCTCCTCTTGGAGAACGGCTCGTGGCTGCTCGTCCGCCCCTCCGGGACGGAGCCGAAGCTCCGGGTGTACGCCGAGGCGGACGGCGAGGCGGCGGTCGACGAGCTGCTCGCCGAGGGTCGCGAGATCGTCGAGCCGCTGATCTGAGCGCGGGGGACCCGGCGCGGCCGAATCCCCGCGGCGCGCCGGACGACTTTCAGTTCCGCTTTGCGTTCGGCTCGAATATTCATAAATTAACTCTGTATCGTCGTGTGCGGCCGCCCTCCGGCCGCGACTGCTATGCACGACGAGCTACCCGCGCCCTCGGCGACCGACGAACAGACCGGCGATTCGGTGCCCGAGTCGGCCGACGATCAGGAATCCGTGCGGACCGACGACCGACCGGACCGTTCCAACGAGCCGCCCGCGACCGGATCGGCGCCGCTCCGCGCCCGAGACGGGGTGGATCCGCCCGACGGATCGGCGGGGACCGCGCCCGACGGATCGGCGAGGACCGCCCCCGGCGGATCGGCGAGGACCGCGCCCGACGCCCCGCTCGCGGACTCGTCCGACGAGGCCGACGAGTCGGCCGACGAGGAGCCCCTCGCGTACCGGCTCGAACGCCTCCGTCTCTGGCGGACGCTGGCGACGCTCGCGGTCGTCGTCGCCCGCCTCATCCGGCCGCTTTGAGCGTTTCCGTGGCGGTCCGATCGGGTGCCTTTTTAGGTGATACCGCCCTAGCTGAACGTATATGTTCAAGGCCATCGTGGGCGCGTCGACGTTTCAGGACGCGCTCGATTCGGTGAGCGTGCTGGTCGACGAGTGTAAGATCCGCCTGAACGAGGAGGAGCTCTCGATCCGCGCCGTCGACCCCGCCAACGTGGGCATGGTCGACCTCACCCTCGAAGCCGCTGCGTTCGAGTCGTACGAGGCCGACGGCGGCGTCATCGGCGTCAACCTCGCCCGCTTGGAAGACATCGCCGGAATGGCCAACTCCGGCGACCTGATCCACCTCGAACTCGACGAGGAGACCCGCAAGCTCCATATCTCGATCGACGGCCTCTCGTACACCCTCGCGCTCATCGACCCCGACTCTATCCGCCAGGAGCCGGACATTCCGGACCTCGATCTCGCCGCCGAGATCGTCGTCGAGGGCGCCCAGATAGACCGCGGGATCAAGGCCGCCGACATGGTCTCCGACCACATCCGCCTGCGCGTCGACGAGGCCGACGAGGCGTTCTTCATCGAGGCCGAGGGCGACACCGACGACGTCGACCTCGAGCTCACCCGCGAGGACCTCATCGCGCTCACCGCCGGCCCCGCCGACTCGCTGTTCAGCCTCGACTACCTGAAGGACATGAACAAGGCGATCCCCGGCGACGCCGAGGTCACCATCGAGCTCGGCGAGGAGTTCCCGGTCAAACTCCACTACGGGTTCGCTGAGGGGCTCGGGCACGCAACGTATATGTTAGCACCCCGCATCCAGAGCGACTAGTTTGCCCAGGGAAACGTGCCCAGGATGCGGAAAATCGTTCAAACGGGTCGGTAGTCACTGGGCACGCGGTCGCTGCAACTCCCCCGAAATTCCCACGTACCTTCGCGAGATTCTCATCGGCTGTTTCATGGGTGATGGATCCGTCCCGAAGACGGACGGCGGAACTCACGGATTATTCCGTCTCCCGATGGTTAACAAGCAATTCTTGGAGTGGTTCGACCACGAGATGGGTATCTTGAGTACCGGTGTTGGTTTAAAAAAGACGGCATCGGAACTGGCACGTAATAACCGTGAGTCGGGATTCAGTCCGAATGCGAGGGCTGAGAACTACCATGATATGTACACTGTCATATCGCGATCCCACCCGTTCATGAGGTCGCTCCGACGGTGGTATCGGTCCGGAGAGAAGCGATTCCCGGAGGGCCTATCGTTAACGCCGCAGATCACGCGGATGTGGTACGCCTGCGACGGATTCCTTGATATTCAAGAGTACGGTCAGCCCAGGGCCTCGATACGGATACGACACAGAGACGATCGTCAGGATTTCCTTTTAAATCTATTCGAGGAGGTCGGCCTCTCACCGACGTACAGCCGCGAAACGATCCGCTTCGGCGTCGAAGAGACCCGCTCTTTCCTCGACTGGATGGGCAACCCGCCGCCCGGTTTCGAGTACAAGTGGGTGCTCGACTCACGGGAGCGATACGATCGCCTGAAAGCACAGGCGTACGGCGAGGCGCGCGCCTTCTAATCATCTCACGATCGGGATCGTCACAGTCACTTTCGTCCCCCGCGGCTCGCGCTCGTCGTAGTCGACGTCGGCCCCGACCGCCGCGGCGCCCCACGCGACGACCCACAGCCCCAGCCCGGACCCGTGTTCCAGCGCCGTCTCCCGCCCGGACTCGACGGTCTCGATCTCGTGGTCGGGGATGCCGGGGCCGTCGTCGGCGACGATGAGACGGAACCGCCCGGCCTCCTCGGACCCGTCGTTCTCGCCGCTATCGCCGCCCTCTCGCCCGAGCGACACCCGGACCCACTGGCCGCCGTCCGCGCGCTCGACGCCCTCGCCGTCGTGGTGAGCGAGCGCGTTCTCGACGGTGTTCTCGACGACCGCGCGGAGCGAGTCGGCCCTGACGCGGGTGGTCCACTCCGTTCCGTCCGTTTCCGTGTCCCGCTCGACGTCCAGTTCGACGGTGGCGTCCGGCTCGCGCTCCCGGGCGTCGGTGACCATCTCCTCGACGAGGTCGTCGACGGCGACCGCGCTCGCCTCCCCCTCGGAGAGGAGCTGCTCGACGGTGCCGGCCTTCTCGCCGAGCGCGGCGAGCGCGCCCGCTCGCCGCTCGATCGCGTCGGCCATCTGCGCCAGCTCGGGATCCCCCACCCGGTCGGCGAGCAGCTCGCCGTAGCCGCGGACGACGCCGGCGTCGTTCCGCAGGTTGTGCCGGAGCACCCGGTTCAACACCTCCAGCTGCTGGCGGCGGCGCTCCCGCTCGGTCACGTCGGAGAAGACGACCGTGTAGCCCACGCGGGTCCCGCGGGGATCGGTCAGCGGCGAGGCCGACACCGCGTACGTGTGACGCCCCGAGCCGTCACCGAACTCGACCTCGACCGTCTCGCGAGCGGCGCCGTCCCCGCGCGGCGCTCCCTCGCCGTCGCCCCCGCTCTCGTCGATCTCTCCGCCCACTCCGACCGAAAGGTCGAGGAACGCGTCGAGCGGCTGACCCCGGGCGGTCTCGGCGTCGACGCCCAGCAGCGTCTCGGCCGCGGGGTTGAGCCTGACGACGCGGCGGTCGGGCGCGAGCGCGACGATGGGGTCGGTGAGGTCGTCGATCGCGGTGCGCTCGGCGGCGCGGCTGGTCGTCGGGTTGCGGTCGAACATCTCCGCGCGGTCGAACGCGTACGCGTCGAGCAGCATGTGCGGGACGAACATCAGGGGCGCGAGCTGGAGCTGCGGCACCGGGCCCAGCTCCAGCGTCCACGCGACGAGCGCGAACCCCGGCGGCAGCGAGCTCAGCGCGACCGCGGCGCTCTCCCGGCGGTACAGCGGCCCGTAGCTGAGCAGGGTGTCGACGAGGAGGAAGACCGCGCTGGCGACGAGCACGGTCTCGACGGCGACGACGAGGTACGCCCACGGGCCGAACGCGTACGAGACCGTCGCGACGCCGAACGCGGGGTCGAACCCGAACCCGGTCCAGAACGCCCCGTGGAGCGGGTTCGTGGCGAGCAGTGCGGTCGAGAGGAGCCCGAAGCCGACGACCGCCGCGAACAGGCGGCTCCGGACCACGTCGCTCCGGCCGGTGTACTCCAGCGCGAAGCCGAGGAAGGCGACGCCGGCCCAGACGATTCCGAGCCACATCGTCGCCTCCAGTACGACCCGGAGCGCCTGGTCCGTGACCAGGAGCCCGACCCCGTAGGAGAGACACCACGTCGCTTGCGCCGCGAACACGCCGAGGAACCAGTCGACGCCGGGGCGTCCTCGGTGTTCGCGGATCGCCAACGCGAGACCGAGCGCTCCCACCCCGCCGGCAAGCGAGCCGATGGCGGGCCACGCAGGGACGATGTCGGAGAGCATCTGTCGGCCACGAGGGGGACGCATCGCGTAAAGCTGTCGCGGCGAGGCCCGGTACCGACCGCCCTTTCCTTTCGATCGCCCTTCCTCTCGATCGCCCTTTCCTCCCGACGCTCAGTCCGCCGATTTCCGGAACGCCGCGGCGACGGGAACGAGAAGAAGCGCGCCGACGAGGAACGGCGACGCGACGGCGACGGTGTAGAGGACGGCCATCAGGGGCGGACCGACGGTCCGGCCGAGACTCGACGCGCCCTGCGTCACCCCGAAGGCGGCCCCCTGTTCCGCGTCGCCGGCCGACGCGGAGACGAGCGTCGCCAGCGAGACGTTGACGAGGGCGTTCCCGAGCGAGAGCGCCGCGAGCGCGACGAGCAGCGCGACGAGCGGGAGCGTGAGCCACGCCGGCCCGCCGACGGCGACGTCGCCGGTCGCTCGCCCGACCACTCCGGTCGCGGGGATCGCGACGAGCGCGCCCGCGAGGACGACCGACCCGACCGCGACGAGCGTCCGCGAGGGGACGACCCGCGAGAGCCGCCCGACGAGCACCCCTTGATTCACCGCGCCGAGGACGCCGACGTAGGTGAGCAGGAACGCCGCGGCCGTCGCGTCGTAGCCGAACGCGTCCGCGACGAACGGGATGAACATCACCTGGACGCCCGCGAACGCGACGGCCACGACGAAGTACGCGACCGTCAGCGGGCGGAGCGTCACCGAGGCGAGCGCGTCGCGGAACTGGCCGATTGCGGTGGTGCGCCGGGTCCCCTCCGGCCCCGCCGCCCCCGCGTCTCCCGCCGGTCGCGTCCGCGTCGGTTCTTCGAGGAAGGCGGCGCCGACGCCGACCGTGTGGTTGCTTTTTCCGGTCGCTGCGAAACAGAGGAGCGAGAACGC
>NZ_JARANT010000072.1 GCF_029889805.1 Halorubrum sp. Boch-26
CGCTGGGTTTTGCGCGCTTGGGTGGTGCGTTGGTGTCGCTCACCGTCGATCTGAAGTCAGTCGTTTATAAACGAGCGGCTGGGGCTTTGGAGAGGTTCACCGTCGATCTGAAGTCAGTCGTTTATAAACGAGCGGCTGGGGCTTTGGAGAGGTTCACCGCGTTATCGACAGCGGTGATTTATAAACGATCTACTAATTCAGGGCGCGACGCCGACCGTCAGCAGCGTCCCCCACGTCCGGTAGCGGTCGACCATCGCCTCGCGGGAGTCCCAGTCGTCGGTGGGGAACGCGTCCGCGTCCGGGATCTCGATCTCGCGGTCGGGGACGTTGTCCTGTGCGGCGACGTACAGGCCGGCGTCGCGGAACGTCTCGCGGTACTCCTCGCGGCTCCAGAGGGTCATCTCAACGGCGATGTTGTCCTGCCACGCGTGGGTCGATTCGCTCTCCGCGAAGTAGTTCACGGCGCAGTAGAAGGTGCCGCCGGGCTTCAACACGCGCCGGATCTCCCGGAGCGTGTTGTGCGGGTCGGCCGCGTAGTAGAACGCCTCCATCGAGAAGACGTGGTCGAGCGAGTCGTCGGCGAAGGGGAGCGCGTCGAAGTCGCCGACGAGGAAGCCCACCGCGTCGTCGTCGGTGTAGCTCCGGGCGTTGCGGGCCATCTCCGGCGCGCCGTCGAGCCCGTAGCCGCGGCCGATGCCGCGCTCGCGAAGCGCGCGGAGCGCGTAACCGGAACCGGTGCCCAGATCGAGGACGGCGTCGCCCGCCTCGACCGGCATCCGCGCGAGCACGTGCTTCGCGGTGTGCCAGTGTCTGTCCTCCATCCCGCGGTCCTTCCCCGACGCCGCCCACTGGTCGAACTCCTCGCGAACGCTCATGGCGGTACGACGGGCGGACGGGTGAAAACCGGTTCGGAGGGGGACGACCCCGCGCGACGCGGGGTGCACAGTCGAAAAGCGTCGCCGTTTTATCCGCCGCCGTCTCTTCGGGAAGTATGAACCGTCCGCGGAGCCTCCGTCGACCGAAGTTTCGGATTGCGGACTCCGCACAGCAGGCGGTCGGCGGCTTCCTCCTCGCGGGACCGTTCGTCGTCACCGAGGAGGTGTGGGTGCTCGCCGCGGGCATGAACTGGATCCAAGGAGTACTGACCGCAGGGGTCGTCGGGCTGATCGGCTACGCCGCGCTCTATCGGGCCGACACCGACCGCGATCCGGATATCGAAAAGGAGATCGCGGGGATCCCCGTCCGGTTCGTGTCGCTGATGATCGTCGCGTTCGGCTCCGTGGCCGTCCTCGCGGTGCTGTTCGACGCCCCAGACACCTTTCTCATCGAACAGGGGGTGACGGGGATCGATCTCTGGGCGACGACGGCTAAGGCCGTCTCGGTCGGGGCGGTGTTCAGCGTCGTCGGCGCCGCGACCGCCGACAGCGTGTTCTGAGCTCACACGACCACGGAGACGACGCCGAAGAGGATCAACACGCCCGCGATGTCGCAGACGTTGGTGACGACGGGAATCGTCGTGTCGTCGGGGTTGAGGCCGGCCCGGTAGGAGGCCTCCACCGCGGCGACGCTGGTGACGACGACGAGGACAGCCAAGAGCATCCCGGAGACCAACGAAACGAGGAGCACCCGGCCGAGCCCGAGCGTACCGCCGAGGGCGACGCCGATGGCCCACGCGGCGACGCCGACGATCCCGAAAACGGTCCCCGCCAGCGCGAACACGGCGCCGGCGTTCGCCCTGAGGTCGGGGTTCGACCGGTCGAGCTCGTAGGTCCCGAGGTAGAGCTGGGTGGTGAGCCGGGAGCAGGTGATCGACGCGAGGTTCCCGGCCGTCCCGATCTGGACCGGGACCAACACGAGCAGCGCCGGATTGCTGACGAGCACCGCCTCGAACGTCTCGAGGACGGTCCCCGAGACGAGCTGGAGCACCGACAGCGCGGCGAGGAGCGGGATCATCGTCCGGACGATCCGTCGGATCGACCACTCGTCCGTCATCGTCGTCTCCGGGGTGGCCGTCGAGCGTTCCCCCGGGCCGGCGGAACCGCCGACATCGCCCGAATCGGTCACAGCACGACCCCCACGACGTAGATTCCGACGAGGAGAAAGAGGACCCCGAACACGTCGCCGAGCGTCGTCACGACCGGCCCGATCACGTTGTCGGGATCGAGCCCTCGCCGGTAGCCGACGAAGATGACGGTGATCAGCACCGAGATCATCAGCACCGCCGAGAGGAATCCCGCCACGACCATGATCCCGACCAGTTGGAGGAGGTTCCCCGCCGTCCCCAACAGCGTTAACCAGAGGTAGGTGACCACGGCGATGAACACGGAGACGGTCATTCCGTTGATGAACGAAGCGAGAATAGCGTTCGTGAGCCGCCGGTCGAGCCGGAATCGAGGCTCGATGAGCCCCTGGTGGAGTCCGGTCGAGAGGCGCGCGCCGAGCGAGCCGTAGACGCCGCCGCGCGTCGCGAGGAACGCGGGGAGCAGGAGGAGGAGCCCCGGAACCTCCGAGATCCCGGCTCGCATCGTCTCGGACCCGAGAATGGTGCCGGCGAACAGCCCGGCGATGAGGCTGACGAGGATCACCGGCAGCGCCTGACGGTAGACGTCGCGCGCGGTGTCGTGGCCGGCCATTATGCGTGCCGACGCGAGGGAGGCTGAAAAAACCGGTCGGCCCGCGTCGTCCGCGTCGAGGACCGGTAGACGGACGCAGTCCGCATCGCGACACACGCAGTCCGCATCACGAAGTACGCTGTCCGCATCGCGACACACGCGGCCCGCATCGTTAAGTCGGTCGGGCGGTTTCCGATCCCATGGACTACTCGCTCGCCGTCGAGAACGGACCGGAAACGATCCCGGGTGGGACGGGGCTTCTCCTCGTCCACCCGAGCATCGGCGAGACGGACCGGATCGACACGGACTTTCTGAAGACCGACACCGACGCGTTCCTCGTCGTCTCCACGCGGACGACCGCGCGCGAGGTCGAACAGAAACTGGAGTACTACGACGTCGACGAGACGAAGGCGACCATCCTCGACACGCTCTCCGTCGAGCGCGGGTACTCGCGGCGCTCCAGCGACGACGTGTACTACGTCTCCGCGCCCGACGACCTCGACGGGGTCGTCGACCGGGTCGAGCGGTTCCTCACCGAGAACGAGGGAAAGCGGCGCGTCTCGGTCGATTCGCTCACCGAGATGGCGTACTACGCCGACGACGACGCGGTGTACGAGGCGGCCGCGGACATCCTCGACCTCCTCGATGAACACGACGCGGTCGGGATCTTCCACCTCTCCGAGGAGGTCCACGAGGTCGCGACGCTCGATCGGTTCCGGGAGCTGTTCGAGGGCGTCATCGAGCTCGACGGCGACGGCAACGTCATCGTCGACATATAACGAGACGGAACGAGTCAGGACCCGTCGTCGACCATCGAGTCGAACGTCTTCTCCGCCCACTTCACCGCGTAGGGAGCGCCGCGGTCGCGGTAGGCGGCGGTGTCGAGCGCGGCGAACGGAGCGGGGAGGTCGAGCCCGTGACGAACCGCCGAGCAGGCGTACTCCGTCGCGCCTGCGAAGTCGGTCTCGCCGCGAGCGACCTCACCGACGAGGTCGCCGAGCCGCCCCTCAAGCCGGTCGCCGGCGTCGAGCCACGCGTCGAACAGTCGTGGATGGCGCCCCTTCCACGAGGCGAAGACGTCGCGGGTGTACAGCCCCACCCACGCGTCGAACAGGGCGGTCGCGATCTGGAAGACGTCGTTCGGACCGCGCCCCGTGGTCGAGGCGCCGGTGTCGGGATCCGGCCGGCGGATCGCGGCGTCGAGGTCGCGGTAGCGCCCGGCGAAGAACGGGAGGAAGCTCTCGGGAAGCCGGGCCGACGGCGTGGCGTCGGGGAGCGAGCCGGAGGACGGCGAGACGCCGACCTGCACCAGCCGGTCGGCGATCAGGAACGCGAGGAAGTCGTCGGGCGTCCCCTCCGCCCGCTTCTTGACGAGCACGGTCTGGGGATCGGTCTGAGTCGTCCGGACGACGGTGCCGTCCCCGGGGAGCCCGACGGTAAACGCGGGACCGGCGTACCTCCGGAGCAGTTCGGGCACCTCGTCGGAGAACCACTCGGTCGGAAAGGAGGCGGGCGAGAGGCCGTCGACGAACAGTCCGAGGTCCTCGGCCGCCGCCGGCGGGAGGGTCTCGAAATCCGCGTCGACGTCGAGAACGGGCGATCCGGCCGCGTGTTCCTTGCGAACCGCGTCGAGGTCGTCGCTGAGCGGCCGGGACGAGAACATCAGCCGAGCACGTACGAGAGGATAATGAGTACGGACAGGGCCGCCGAGACGCCGATCGTTCCGAGCACGATCGTAGTGGATTTGCTCATATCGGCATCTGGGACCGCCGGTCGTTTAAATCTATATTACTTCGAGCGGGTGGACCGAGAGCCGTGCGGGCGGAGCGAGGGGGACGGCCGACGGGTCGAGAGCCGAGCGTCAGCGGGTTTATACGGATCCGTCCGATAGCCGTGGTATGCGGATCCGTGACGCACTCGAATCCGACGCCGAGGCGCTGGCAACGGTGACCGGTCGGCCGGAAGACGTCGTGAGGAACATGATCCACGACCGGTCCGTTCGAGTCGCGGTGGCAGACGACAGCGACAGAGGCGACGGAGAAGACGGCGACGAGGGCGACGGAGAAGACGGGGACAGAGGCGACGGCGACGAGGGCGACGGAGAAGACGGCGACAGGGGCGACGGAGAAGACGGCGACAGGGGCGACGACAATAGAGAGGAAACGGTGCTCGGGTTCGTCGCGTTTGACGTGCGCGACGGCACCGTTCACGTGACCGACTTCGACGGGAGCGGATCGACGGTCGAACGGCTGTTTGAGGAGCCGCGGCGGTTCGCCCACCGGGAGGAGATGGGGGTCGAGGTCGTCGTCCCGAACGACGAGGCGACCAGTGAGGTCATCGAGGCGTCGGGGTTCACGGCCGCGGGAAAGGGTCCGCGGTTCGAGGGGCGACGGACTACCCGATACCGGATCGAGTTCGAAGAGCTGAACGGGCAGAGCGGCGATTGAGGAGGGACAAACCCGGGTTCGGAACGGAGAGAGCGTGTCGTCGAATCGAGCTGTTAGTCGAACCGCTGTTGAACGATTTCGAGCGACTCTTCCCTGTCGTTCCAGTCGACGAACACAGCGACGGAGGTTGCGCTCGTTATGAGATCGATGATGTTGATACCGGCGTCGGACAACGGCGCGATGATCTCTTGGATGACGCCCGGCTGGTTCGGGAGCTCGCCGCCGGTGACTCGGATGACGGCGATGGGATCGGCGACGGTCACCGACGAGAGCGTCTCGTCATCGACGACGGCCTCGTGGAGAAGCGCCTCGGCGGTCTCCGCGACATCGACGTCGACGTAGAACGTGACCGAGTCCATGCCGGAGGCGACCGCGTCGATGTTGATCTCCTCCTCGCGGAGGGCGTTCGCAAGCTGCGAGAGGATACCGGCCCGGTTCCGGATCGCGCGCCCGGCAATGGTGAGGCAGGCGAGCGGCTCCTCGCGCATGTCGATCAGGCTCTCGAACTGGCCCTCGATGCGAGTCCCGCCCCTGAGGAGGTCGCCGTGTTGGTAGTGGACGACCCGGACCGCGAGGTCCTCGTCCTTGTACGAGAGCGCCGACGGCGCGACGACCTCCGCGCCGCGGAAGGAGAGGTTTCGCAGCTCGTCGACGGTGATCCGGCCGACGTTCCGCGCCCCCTCGACGACCCGCGGATCGCCGGTCATGACGCCCTCGACGTCGGTGACGATCACGACCTCGTCGGCGTTCATGTAGTTGCCGAGCATCACCGCCGTCGTGTCTGAGCCGCCTCGACCGAGCGTCGTGACGTTGCCGTCGTGGTCCTCCGCCAGGAAGCCGGTGATGATCGGGACGACGCCGTCGAGCCGCTCCGCGATGGCGTGCGCGCGCTTCTTCGTCTCCTCGACGTCGACCTCGCCGAGCTCGTTCGTGATCACCGGCCAGTCGGGGTGTCCCGGTTCGAGGAAGACGGCGTCGATATCGCGGACCGAGAGCGCTGCTTTGAGCATCCTGACGCTGGTACGCTCGCCCATCGAGACGATCTCGGCGCGGTCGGAATCGTCCGTCTCGAAGGTGATGTCGTCGAGGAGGTCGTCGGTGGTCGACCCCATTGCGCTCGCGACGACGGCGATCTCGTGGCCGGCCTCAACCGCGTTCGCGACCGAGTCGGCAGCGCGCTCGATGCGGTCGCCGCTACCGAGGCTTGTTCCACCGAACTTGGCGATTACGCGCATACGCACACCTTGTCACGGCGATTCTCGTCGCGGCGATTTCGACCGTGTTCGTCGGCGGCGGCCCGAGACACAGCGCTGAGCGGTCGCAATCGAACGGTGTGTCGGATCGAACGAGAGGCGACTCGAGATCCGAAATTGAAAACGTGATCAGCAGACATGGGCGCCCGTAACGGAGGAAGCCGCATAACTGTGTCCACTTCGACAAGGGTCGCCCGAACGTACAGTTCGATCAGAGGATCGGATTTGAGAGTCGGAGAGTAGGATCGGATTTGAGAGTCGGAGAGTAGGGACGAGAGTTGGGTCAGTGCGCTACTTGTCGAAAACTCCCTCCGGCGTCACTCGTCTTGGATGCCCCACGCGTCGGGCATCTCGATGACGTATCGGCCGTCCTCCTGCAGCGAGATGATGTACTCTTGGCGGTCGTACAGCTCCATCAGGTTGAGCTCGTACTTCCCGGGGCTCACAATCCGGATGCTCTCGAACTGCTCATTGAGTTCATCTCGAAGTTCACCGATGTCGGGACGAGGTCCGTCCGGGTCGCCGGAGCCCCGAGACTCCGCCCCGGATTCGGAGTCGATCGGCTGGCTCGCTCGGTCGAGTTCGTCCGGTGAGACGACATCCGAACGGGCGCTCGCCTGCGCGACGTCCTCCTCGCTACGTTCTCGAACGTGTTCGGTTCCGGTCGTCGAGTCGCTGGATCCTTTTTCGAGGTCTGAACCGGTCGTATCCGTCGATTGAGTGTTCTTCGATGACTCCCGTGGGTTCGGTGGTTCACCGTCGACGGTGGCCTCCGAATCTGACGCGGCGGTGGCGTCGACATCGGTGGGATCAGTCGGAGCGGAGGTGGATCGTTCTGTCTCGCTGGGTGACGACTTCTCGTTGGATGCCGACTGCTCGTTGGGTGCCGACTGCTCGTTGGGTGCCGACTGCTCGTTGGTAGTCGCGCCCGTCGGTTTGAACTGGAACTTATTCCCACCGCAGTCCGGACAGCCGGAGAGCATCTCCTTCGAGCCGTCCTGAAACGTCCGGCCGCAGGTGGTACACTGGTGGGGCATTTATTTGCGGGAGACGAGCGTGCTGATGAGGTTCTCGTCTTTGTGCAGCGTCTCGATCCGGTTGGCCGGGCCGATAACGGTGAGCTTCTGCGCTGACTTCCGACCCATCAGCTTGTCGAGGAAGCTCTGGTTGTTCGTCTCCGCCTTCGGGTACGTCTCGATCTCGATGCCGGTGAAGTCGTCCGGGCTTATCTCGGTCATCGTCACCTCGATCAGCTTCGACTCCTCGTCGGGAGACAGCCCCTCCTCGAGGATCACGATGTTGCCGTCGCGGACGCCGTCGAGAATGAGGCGGATCTTCTCCATACCGGTGAGCCCCTCCATCCGGGCGCCGCTTATCATGTCGATCCGGACGCCGTCGTCGTGGTCGGACGACGTGTCGCCGTCGACGTTTGGGGTCGGTCCGGGCATCAGCCGAAGTACTCCGCGATCTTCGTGTACACTTCGTCCATGTTGTCGCCTTCGAGCGCCGAGAGCGGGATCGTCTCGTGTTGCGGGAAGGCGTTGGCGATCTGCTGGACGTCCGCACCGGGAAGGTCCGTCTTGTTCGCGAGGATGAGCGCCGGGAGGTCTTGCGATTCGATGATCCCGATGAGCATCGTGTTCACCTGCGTGAATGGGTCGTTGGTCGAATCGAGCACGTAGATGACGCCGTCGACGTCCTCGCGGAGCCAGTGCATCGCCTCCGCGACGCCTTCGGTCGCCTCGCGGGAGCGACGCACCGCGTCGTCCTTCTCCATGTCGTGGTCGAGGAACTCCTTGTAATCGACCTTCGTCGTCACTCCCGGCGTGTCGACGATGTCGATCGTGACTGTCCGCCCGTTTCGCTCGATTTCGACGTTCTCTTTGCGCCGAGCGCGTCGAGTCTCGTGCGGGATGTGGCTCTCTGGCCCGACGGCGTCACCCGTCCAGTCGCGTGCGATCCGGTTTGCGAGGGTCGTCTTTCCGGCGTTCGGCGGTCCGTAGATCCCGATCCGTTTGGGTTCGTCGGCCGCGAACAGCCCGTCTGTGACCCGTGATATGCTGTCTTTGAGATTCGTGAGCAGTCCCATCCTGACCTCCAATCCTGGTTTCTCCCGAACGAGCCGGGTCCGTATTACCGCCCGATCCGGCCGCGCCCGTCGTTCATTCGGGGAATTAAGACAGAATCCGCGCTCCTCTCACTTAAGAACTGCGTCAGACGCTCAGAACGGTCGTTATTGAACGCGTGCGGTTTTGAGCCCCTCGATATCGAGATCGTTTCCGGTAGCAGACATGAGCGAGGATCGGATTCGAGAGGCGATCCAACGAGGCCGTTCGATTCTGGCGTCTCGACTGACCGTTCTCGTATTGATCGGGTGACAGGGAACTCCGTGCAGCGCATCAGCGTAACCTTCTCCACCCTCACCTTTTCGTCGCCCTTCCTCCACTCTCTCTTTTCTCCACTCTCTATCTCCATCCTCTCTTTCTATCTCCATCCTCTCTTTCTCTACTCTCTCTTCCGTTCCCCTCCCCCACCCCTTCGTTTCGACTGGAAACGGCCAGCTGTAGGGTCGGGAAGTGAGAGTGACTCGGATGTTGGACCAGCCTGCGTTTAGTACACTATACAATCTTTTCAAACAACCCTTACCTACCAACAATTATAAAAGATAGATTGTCGAGGGTACTGTACTCTTGCTTCTTATATAAAATCTTGCATTCTAATAAGACCGTCTACACACCCCCACCCACCTGAGCCGGGTTCCACACGAAACAAAGGGGTGTGGGGGTCCCCGGGAACTACTCACATCGAAATAGGTACTGTGTCACGCCTTTCTATCATGTCAGAGACGGCCGCGATCGATCCACGCCAAACGAGCGGTCGCACCACCGAGTAGCTCTCACTCCGCTTCTCGTGTGTTGGTGATCATCGTTTGCGGATGATCAGCTCCCCGTCTATGGACGATCAGATTCTTGTTTCGACAGGTGGCCTCGTACCGGCGGGTCGATACGGCGGACATCACCGTCGGACATGACCGGAGTTCTTCCGACTTTCTCATTGGCGACTATCGTTTCAACTCCGGAGAGCAACACTTTTGTACCGCCTCTTCATCTGGTTCGACTGCATCAACTGGACATCCCGAGACACGAATTGTGCCGGATGTCCACGTTTCAGGCCGGAACGCGACACACCTCGCTTCCACGCGAGGTATCTCCACCTGAAACAGGGGGGTAATATGGACGAAAGAGAGCACACATCGCAGGCGGGCGAATCGGAGGACAGCGGCAGGGAAACCGGCGAACCGGCTACGACCGACGGAGACCCCGATGAGCCTCCTTCGAATCCGACGGACCGCGGAACCGAGGAGTCTGACGATCACCCGGGGGAATCGGACGACTCCCGACGACCCCACTCCAACACCGGATCGAATTCCGGTCCGGAGATCGGTTCGAGTTCGGATCCCGATGTCGATCTCGGGACCGACAGCGGGAATGAGACCGGTGTTACCGCCGACACAGACGTCACCGCCGACACAGACGTCGGAAGCGGTGGCCGTGACCGTTCCTCCCCCGACGTCGACTTCGACGGGGTCGTCCTCGATGACGACGACGACAATCAGGGGCTGTTCGACGATCTCCTTTCCGGCGAGCCGATTTTCGAGAACAAGGAAGTGCTTCGGCCGTCTTACACCCCTCACGAGCTCCCCCATCGGAACGACCAGATCAATCGAATGGCGACGATTCTCGTTTCGGCGCTCCGCGGCGAGACTCCTTCTAACATTCTCATCTACGGAAAGACGGGCACCGGTAAGACCGCATCAGCGAAGTTCGTCTCGCAGGAGCTCGAATCGACCTCACAGAAGTACGATGTCCCCTGTGAGGTCGAGTACATTAACTGCGAGGTGACCGACACGCAGTACCGCGTCCTCGCCCAGCTCGCCAACACCTTCATCGAGAAGAATCAGCAGGTCATCGCGGATCGCCTCGACCGCTACCGAGATCTCAGATCCAGGGCAGTCGACGACTCCGAAGCACTGGCCGGGACCAAGTTCGTGACGCTCGACGACCTCGACGCGCGGATCGACGAACTCGAGGCCGACGCGGAGGAGATGGAGGAAGTCCCGATGACCGGCTGGCCGACCGATCGGGTCTACTCGACGTTCTTCGAGGCGGTCGACTACCACGAGCGGGTGGTCGTGATCATGCTCGACGAGATCGACAAGCTCGTCGAGAAGAGCGGCGACGACACCCTGTACAATCTCTCGCGGATGAACTCCGAGCTCGACCGGTCGCGGATCTCCATCATGGGGATCTCCAACGACCTGAAGTTCACCGACTTCCTCGACCCCCGAGTCAAGTCCAGCCTCGGTGAGGAGGAGATTGTCTTCCCGCCGTACGACGCGAACCAGCTCCGGGACATCCTCCAGCATCGGGCCGATATCGCGTTCAAACAGGAGGCGCTCACCGACGACGTGATCCCCCTCTGTGCGGCGTTCGCCGCGCAGGAGCACGGCGACGCCCGTCGCGCGCTGGACCTCCTCCGAACCGCGGGAGAGCTCGCCGAGCGCTCGCAGGCCGAGATCGTCGCCGAAAAACACGTCCGGCAGGCGCAGGACAAGATCGAGCTCGACCGCGTCGTCGAGGTGGTCCGGACGCTCCCGACCCAAAGCAAGATCGTCCTCTTCGCCGTGATCCTCTTGGAGAAGAACGGCGTTCACAACATCAACACCGGCGAAGTGTTCAACATCTACAAGCGCCTGTGCGAGGAGATCGACGCGGACGTGCTCACGCAGCGCCGCGTCACGGACCTCATCAGCGAGCTCGATATGCTCGGGATCGTCAACGCGGTCGTCGTCTCCAAGGGACGCTACGGCCGCACGAAGGAGATGGGCCTGTCGGTCCCGGTCGAGGAGACCGAGGCGGTGCTGCTGTCTGATTCTCGCCTCGGCGATATCGAGAACGCCCAGCCGTTTGTCCAGGCTCGATTCGACAACTGACTCACGTCACCTCCGTCCGCGACTGTCACTCGAACGCCATCGGCGACACCCTGTCCAGCTCAGCCTGTCGCCACCACTTAACTGAATCGAGGCGCTAAGCTCCTTTCCTCAACGTCCGAACGGAGGGCGTAGGGAAGGGATACACCGCCGCACTCCGTTCTTGCACGTACTTTGTCACATTTTCCCACCCACACGGTCGAGTTGTGTAGTACGATGCTCACCACGTTTCCGGCGGTGTTCAAGCGCGAGAAGAAGCGCGCGCCGTTGGCTGTGGTCGAATGTCCGTCTGGTAGGAGCGGGACACTCTGAACCACCCGTGAAGGGAACTCACCTGCGGAGTCTGGAACCTCTGTGTCCACGTCGGATGCAAGTTCCGACACAGAAACAGGAAGCCCTGTCTTCTACAAGCGAGAGGCGGGTAGCCCCGACTGCGGTAGGGCAGGGTAGTTCACCCCGACACGCTCGCGACCGAACCTCCACCCGAAATGGTGGGCCCTCCGACACACCCGAGCCAGTCAACCCCGTCATATCCACCGACCGTCTCGCGCCCATCAACCGAATCGGAGTCCGCCGTTACGGTCGTCACGAGCACGTCGCTCAGTTCGGCCTGGCCGCTCGCGATCAGCCGCACGTATCCAAGGTACGGGATCCGAACCCGTGCGACGCCGGTCACCCACTCTGCCCTGACCGGAGGCGCGAGCCCGTTCGCTTGATCGTACGCGCCATTGTTGTCGCCGAGCGTGATGAATCCCTTGTTGGGGGCGGGGCAGTGGCGGAGCTCGGTGCACCCCTCCGCGCTGTGGTACTCCTCGTCGGCGCGGTCGTACCAGTTTTCATCCTCCTCGACGTGGAACATCGCCCGGTGAATGATCGGTGAGGCGGTCCGCCCCGGCGGTCGGTATATCACCACCGACCCGTACGATCCGAACGTCTGGTAACCGGCCGCTTGCCCGCCTTCGTGTGTCACCACGCCGATGTCGTTGTTCGCCGCGTCGGGCGCGAACCGTCCGGGTTCCGTGACGAAGACGAGATCGCCGACCTCCATGTTCGGCTCCATGCTCCCGGACTCGACGGCGACCATCGGTGGCCACACCCCGCTGACCCCGAACAGGAGTAGGCCGATCGCCAGCACGATGGCGACGCTGGAGAGCATCTCCCGGATCCACATCAAGGCGCCCTCCTTGTCGTGACGGAACCGATAGACGAGCCCTTCGGATTCCGTCGGGTCGGCCCCGGCGTCCTCCCGCACTGTTCGCTCGCTCTCGCGACCGTCGCCTCCCGTGAATGGGTCTCTGTTGATCGGTTCGGCCGTCTCAACGGTGTCGGTCGGTTCGGCCGTCTCAACGGTGTCGGTCGGTTCGGCCGATGCGGATATATCGGCCGGGTCGGTCGGATTTGATGCGTCGGCCGATTCGGATTCCTCGGCCGGAACAACCGACTCGGGCGTGTCGGCTCGATCGTCCGACTCCGGGTTGGCCGTGTCGGCCAGACTGTCCGACTCCGGCTCGTCGCGATCGGTCCTCTCCTCGTCTGATCCCTCGCTTCGCTCGGCCGGATCGCGGTCGGTTTCCGGCCGATCCCCTTCGTCCATTACGTCCGGGTTGACGGGTTCCGGTGATAAGCTTCCGGGTCGCCGCTCTCACCGAGCCGCGGGACGGCGGCCTCGCCCTCCGGAACCGTTTTGAGTCGCACCCCCCTCTCGACTGTCGTGCCGCTGGAGTCGAACGCTCGGATCGTCAAGGAGCTCGCCAGACGGGGATACAACGCGGAGCGAGAGGCGGTCACCCTGCTAGCGAGCGCGTCCGACTCCGCAGCAGTCCTCGAATCGGCAGTCGATCGCGCCCCCGACGACGCACTCCGTATCACCGCCGATCACGTCCGCGCGGCGGTCGATTCGGACGATGCCGGTGCCTCCGCTCCCGCCACTTCTTCGGACCCCGGCACTTCTTCGGACCCCGCCACTCAATCCGACCCCGCCACCCGCCCCGACCGCGACTCTGGAACCTCGTCCGCTTCGAACGTCGACACAGCCCCTGATAC
>NZ_JARANT010000073.1 GCF_029889805.1 Halorubrum sp. Boch-26
ACGCGAATCCTCGAAGGGTTCGTCGTTGTGCCCGTCGGTCGAGCAAGCCGAGGATAACTTCGAGTCCAGTGACGTGTCAGCGACTCCCTGCTGGCAAAAACAACAGGTGGGGGTCACCAACGCCGAGGATAGGAGTACCGGCGGTTTGGCACCGCCAGTCAGCCACCGACCACGATGACAGGGTTAGACGGGGTCCCGAAAAGTGGCGGAGTCGTGGTTGTGAACCTGAAACTCCCACCGCTCGGGATTCCTCCGCGTTCACGCGGAGGAGGATGTCAAACGAGGACACCGGCGACGAGGCGCACCTCGAGGCGATCGACGAGACGACCGATCGGATGGCGCGGCTCGTCGAGGACCTGCTTCGCGTGGCCCGACAGGGAAACGTCGTCACCGATCCGGAGCCGACCGACATCGGTGACGTCGTCGACACGGCTTGGCAGAGTCTGAGCTCTGAGCCCGGTGCGACCCTCCGCTACGAAACCGTCCGGCCGGTGAGCGGCGATCCCGATCGGCTCTGCGAGTTGTTCGAGAACCTCTTCCGGAACAGTGTGGACCACGGCGGGGACGACGCGACGGTTCGCATCGGCCCGCTCGACACCGGCTTCTTCGTCGAGGACGACGGCCCGGGCATCCCGGGCGACCACGAGGGGGAGGTCTTCGATCACGGGTTCACCACGAGCGACGACGGTCACGGGTACGGGCTCTCGGTAGTCCGGACGATCGTCAACGCGCACGGCTGGGACATCGTCGCCACCGACGCGCAGGCCGGCGGGGCGCGGTTCGAGGTCACCGGTATCGACCTCTTCGGCTGACCTTCACCGGAATCGACCCCCTCGGCTGACCTCGCTACCGACGGTCGGGCCACGACCGATGTGTGCCGGAGGTCCCGGTTTCAAACGGCTGTGCCCCCAGTACCGTTATTGGACAGCAGCGCGTACGTCAGCGTGGTGTTACACACATGACAGGACAACGCATACTGATGATCGTCGGCGACTTCGGAGAGGACTACGAGATCATGGTCCCGTTCCAGGCGCTGCAGGCGGTCGGCCACGAGGTCCACGCCGTCTGTCCCGAGAGGGAGGGCGGCGACAGCGTGAAGACCGCGATCCACGACTTCCGCGGCGACCAGACCTACCTCGAGACCCGCGGGCACGACTTCGAGCTCACCCACGGGTTCGACGACGTGGATCCGGCCGACTACGACGCGCTGGTCGTCCCCGGCGGACGCGCGCCCGAGTACCTCCGAGGCTACGACGAGGTCCTCGACGCGGTGCGCCACTTCTTCGGGGCCGACAAGCCCGTCGCGTCGATCTGCCACGGCCCGCAGATCCTCGCGGCCGCGGGCGTGCTCGACGGCTACGAGATGACCGCCTACCCCGCGGTCAGGCCCGAGGTCGAAGCCGCCGGCTGCTCGTGGGTCGACGGCGTGACGACCGACGGGAACCTCGTCACCGGACAGGCGTGGCCCGATCACCCCGAGTGGATCGCGCAGTTCCTCGACTTGCTCGGCACCGAGATCGACCACGACGCGCCCGCCGCGACGGCCGACTGAGCCGTCCGGAGCCGCTGTTTTTTAAATGGTCGATCCCCGCGCAGTCGCCGTCAACGTCGCCGCCAACACGAACGCTCCCGGCTTCCGCGGCCCCGTCTATCCGGACGGCTCGTTCGCCTACGTGCCGATCCCCGAGTCGGCGGCGACGCTCCCGCGGTCGGCGTTTCCGGCCGACGAGCCGCTCCCGACCTACGCCGACCTCGACCTCGCCTTCGCGGTGCCGGCCGACCTGCGCGAGACGCCGGTCCACTTGGACCCGGAGCTCCCCGGCGTCCACGGCCGCGACCGCGCGAGCTACGGCGACCCTCACGGGGTGAAGGCCGGGCGGATCGCGGGCCTCGAACGGGGCGACTGGCTGCTCTTCTACGCGACCCTGTCGCTGCGCCCGCACGGATGGGACGGACCGGACGAGGCGTCGACCGGGGGCGAGATCGAGCGAGCCGACGAACTCGACCCCGACGACGACCTCGCGGCCGACTGGGGCGCGTACCTCTTCGCGGGTATCCGCGTCGAGCGAGTGCTCGCGGTCGGCGAGGCCGGCGGCGGGGACCGCGACGGCGACCGCGTCGTCGACCGCGACGCGGCGGCCGCGCTCGCGCCGACCAACGCCCATCTGAAGCGCGATCCGTTCGACGCGCGGGTCGTCGTCGCCGGCGACCCGGCGGCTTCTGGCCTCTTCGAGCGCGTCGTCCCGCTGAGTACCCCCGAGGCGGGGGCGGACGCGAACCGCCTCGTCACGGCGCTCTCCAGCGACTCGGGGAACGGCCCGTGGTGGCGGCGGCCTATGGCGTTCGACGCTGCTTCGACCGAGACCCTCCTGAACCGCATCGAGCGGGGCTGAGGAGCCTATCTGTCGGTTCCGACGGAGAAACGAACAACTATTGCGGGTATCTCGGATGCGGGTTGTCCGCACGCTCGACCGTGAACCCACTGTAGACGTGATATCGCGGCGATTCACGGCAGCCGTCTCGCCGAACAGACGGCCGAACCGGTTCGGCTGTCGCAATATTTGCGCGAAGTCGGTTGCACCGCTCAACCTTGTCGGTTTCCGGAGCTATACCTTACAATAAAACCAAGAGGTATTCGATGTCAGATCTGAATGTCTCACACGAATACTTCACGTGGAGACTCGTACAAGATGTCGCGGAGGAGAACGGGTACTTCGAGGCCGAGGGCGTCGACGCCGACCTCTCGTACTTCGCTCCCGGCACGCAGGAGTTCGAGGGCGAGAACGCCTTCGACGCCGACTGGTGGGACGACATGGACGAGGACGGCGGCACCCACGGCGTCTGCGAGTGGAACGCGGTCCAAGAGGTCTCCGAGACCGATCGGGACATCGTCGGCTCCTACAGCGAGTGGGACCGCGTCGTCTTCGTCGACGCCGACGACGACGCCGAGACGATCGACGACCTGCGCGGTCGCTCCGTCGGGATCAACAAGTACGCAACCTCCTTCTACTCGATGCGAGAGATGCTGGAGAACGAGGGGTTCGCGGACGACGAGATCGTCTTGGAGCACGTGGGCGAGGCTGAGGAGCGCTTCGACGCGGTGAAAGAGGGCGCGGTCGACTCCATCGCGGTGCTGGAGCCGTTCGTCACGCTCGGCCGCTACGACGAGGAGCTGAAGGAGGTGTTCGACGGCCCGTGCCGCGCCGCCATCACCACGCGCGAGCAGCCCGAGCCGGAGAAGCTGGAGGGGTTCCTCGCGGCGCTGAACCGCGCGGTCGCCGACATCAACGACGACCTCGAGGGGTACACCGACCGCTACGTCGCGCTCCTCGAAGACGAGGCGGCCGACAAGGCGGCCTTCGACGACGTGAACTTCGACCGGCTCCGCGAGGAGTTCGAGCTCCGCGAATTCCTCCCGGTGCGCGCCCCCGACGAGGACCGGATCGGCGCGACCACGGACTGGATGCGCGAGAAGGGGTTCGTCCCCGACGACGCCGACGTCGGCACCGCCGAGCAGCTCGACGACGAGGGCGTCATCCCGGACGACGAGGCCGAGTCCGCGGAGGACGAGCCCGAGGCGACGGCGGACTGATCGATGTCGATCGAGTCCCGCACGGCGACGACCGACAGCGACGGCGGGGAGTCCGACGCCCGGTCCGACTCCGAGTCCGCGGTCGGATCTGACGCCGGCGACGCCGGCGCCAGCGGCGCCGACCGTCGCGCGGTCGACGCGGCGTCGGTCGTCGCCAGCGACCTCACGAAGCGGTACGACGAGACCCTCGTCTTCGACGGGCTCGACCTGTCGGTCGCCGCCGGCGAGGTCTGCTGTCTGCTCGGCCCGTCCGGCTGCGGCAAGACGACCCTGTTACACCTGCTCGCGGGACTCGAAGACCCGACCGGCGGTCGCGTCGAGATCGGCGGCGAACGGGTGACGGGGCCCGACTACCGGTGGGGTGTCGTCTTTCAAGATCCCCTCCTCTACCCGTGGCTCTCGGTCCGCGAGAACATCGAGATCGGCCCGCGGCTCCGCGGCGAGGAGCCCGACCCCGAACTCGTCGACGAGCTGCTCGCACTGGTCGGGCTCGACGGCGTCGCGGACGCCGACACCTCCGACCTGTCGGGCGGGATGGCGCAGCGCGCGTCGCTCGCGCGGACCCTCGCGAACGAGCCCGACGTGCTGCTGCTCGACGAGCCGTTCTCGGCGCTCGACCAGCTGACGAAGATGGAGCTGCAGGACGAGCTGTTGCGGATCGTCGACGAGCTCGGCGTCACCGCCGTGTTCGTCACGCACGACATCGACGAGGCGGTGTACCTCGGCGACCGCGTCGCGATCATGGGGACGATCCCCGCGGGCATCGAACACGTCGAACAGATCGACAGCGAGACGCGCGAGCGCGACGACGAGGCGTTCCTCGCGGAGCGCGCGGCGACCTTCGAACGCCTGGAAGCGGTGGGACTCGAATGACACGGAATCACGATTCACGCGGCGACGACCGGACGCACGGCCACGACCCGGACCACGACGCCGACCCGGACGTCGCCGCGAGCGCGCGCGACCTCGTCGGCGGGTCCGGCTGGCGGAATCCCTCCGAAAAGGCCCGCACGAGCGGGCTCTCCCGGCGCGAGTTCATGAAGGAGTCGGGGCTGGCGTCGCTCGCGGCGGCCGGCGTCGGCTCGACGGCCGGCTGTCTCGGCGGCGGAAGCGGCGACGACGGCCCGCCGACCGCGGAGATCGGCTACCTCCCGATCACTGACTCGGCGCCCCTGCTGACGGGGTACGCCAACGACCACTTCGCGGACCACGGCGTCGACGCCGCGGAGCCGACCCTCTTCCGCGGCTGGTCCGACCTCGCGGAGGCGTTCCTCTCCGGCGAGGTCAACGTCGCCCACTTCCTGATGCCGATGACGGTGTGGATGCGCTACGGCGACGAGCTGGACGCGAACGTGCAGGTCGTCGCGTGGGACCACACGGACGGCTCCGCGCTGACGGTGCAACAGGAGATCGACGAGTGGGAGGACCTCGGCGGCGGCACCGTCGCGGTCCCGTTCTGGTACTCGATCCACAACGTGATCCTCCAGATGGGGCTCCGCGAGCACGGGCTCACGCCCCGGACCGACTCCTCCGCCGACGAGGTGGCGGACGACGAGGTGAACCTCGTCGTGACGCCGCCGCCGGACATGCCGGCGGCGCTCGAGAACGGCTCCATCGAGGGGTACATCGTCGCCGAGCCGTTCAACGCGATCGGCGAGCTCGACGCCGGCGGGAAGGTCCTGCGGTTCACCGGCGACGTGTGGCGCGAGCACGCCTGCTGCGTCGTCGTGATGCGCGAGGAGCTGGTGGAGGCCCAGCCGGAGTGGACGACCGACGTGATGAGCGGGATCGTCGACGCCCAGCAGTACCTCCGCGAGAACCGGTCCGAGGCGGCGCAGCTGCTCTCTTCCGAGGGGAGCGGCCTGCTGCCGCAGGGGCCGGCGCCGATCGACCGCGCGCTCACCCACTACGACGAGCACGAGCCGTACCTCGAGTCGGGCGCGATCCGGAACGCCGACTGGGACATCGACCGGATCGGCTTCTACCCGTACCCGTACCCGTCGTACACGGAGGAGCTGGTGCGTCGCATGCGCGAGACGCGCGTGGAGGGCGAAGACGCCTTCCTCGACGAGTTAGCGCCCGCCGAGGTCGCCGACGACCTCGTCGCGTACGACCCCGTTCGCACGGCGCTGGAAGAGGCCGGCGGCCCGCCGGCGTTCGACGTTCCCGAGGACGATGGCTACGAGAGACAGGAGACGATACGGTTCTGAGCTGCTCGGGGAGGGCGGCCGCCTGCTGCCGGCGGTCGGGCTCCTCGGCGGCCTCGCCGTCTGGTGGGCGGTGACGGCGCTCGGCAGCGGCATCATCACGAACTTCGCGCCGGCGGCGACCGTCGCCGTCCTCGCGGAGCTCGTCGTCTCGCCCGCGTTCTACGACCACGTGCTCGTCAGCGTCTACCGGTTCGCGGTCGCGCTCGGCCTCTGCCTGACGGTCGGGCTTCCCGTCGGGATCGTCGTCGGGTACTTCAAAGCGGCCGAGCGCGCGACGACCGTGCTCTTCCAGTTCATGCGGATGATCTCGCCGCTGGCGTGGTTCCCGATCGCCATTATCGTCTTCGGCGTCGGGACCCGCTCCGCGGTGTTCGTGATGTTCATGGCCGGCCTCTGGCCGATCGTGTTGAACACCGCCCACGGTATCGCGACCATCGACGACGACTGGATCACGGTCGGCGAGTCGCTCGGCGGCGACACGCGCGCGCTGCTCCGCCGGGTCGTCGTCCCCGCGGTGATTCCGGACATGCTGACGGGGATCCGCCTGTCGATCGGGATCCTCTGGATCATCCTCGTCCCCGCGGAGATGCTCGGGGTCAACACCGGGCTCGGCTACCTCATCCTCGACGCCCGTGACCGGTTCTCCTACGCGGAGATCCCCGCGATCATGCTGGTGATCGGCTTCATCGGCTTCTGGCTCGACCTCTCCGTCCGCCGGCTGCACGCCCGGTGGAACTGGGGGTAATCGGTCGCCTCCCTCCCGCGGCGGTCGCGCACGGCTATTTATGTATCGTGCCACCGTACTGACAGGCATGACCGACGACGATACCGACGACGCGAAGGCGGCCGAGACGACGGCCGACGCCGAGACGGGAACCGACCGCGACGCACCCTCGCGGCTCGGCCGCGTGCTGCTCGGGGTCGGCCTCGCGGCGCAGGCCTCCGAGGACTTCCGCGAAATGGACGAGACGATCGAGTACGCCGAGTCGGCGGGCGTGCCCGCCCCCGACCTCGCGGCCCCGTTCGCCTCGGGGATGATGCTCGTCTCGGGGGTCGGGATCGCGCTCTGGCGAGCCCCCCGGATCACGACGGGCGCGGCCGTGGCGTTCCTCACGGTCGTGACCGCGACGATGCACGACTTCTGGAACGCAGACGAGGACGACAGGAGCGGTGAGCGGCTGGCCTTCTTCGGCAACCTCGCGATGCTGGGCGGGGCGCTGGTGTTCCTGCGGGAGGCTTTTAAATAACGGCCGCGACGAACAACGCCGGGAACCCCGCGTCGGCCGCCTACTCGTAGTCTTCGTACGTCGGCCGCCCGGACTCCGGCGGGAACTCCTCGACCGGAACGGTCGTCTCGTCGCCGCTCGCCATGTCTTTCACCGTGTACTCCCCGTTCTCTAGGTCGCGCTCGCCGACGACCACGACCGTCTGGGCGTTGATCGAGTCGGCGTAGCCGAGTTGGCTCCCGAACGAGCGGTCGGAGACGTCCTGCTCGACGACCACGTCGTCGGCGAGCGCGCGGAGGTCGCGGGCGAGCGCGGCCGCCTCGGCGCGCGTGTCACCCACGGAGAGCACGTAGTAATCGGTCGCGAGCGCCTCGTCGGGCCAGACGCCGGCGCGCTGACAGAGGAGCTTCAGCGTCGCGTGGCCGGGCGCGACCCCGACCGCTGGAGTCGGCTGGCCGCCGAAGCTCTCGATGAGGTCGTCGTAGCGCCCGCCGCCGAAGACGGAGCGGGACACCTCGCCGGTGGAGTCGAAGCACTCGAAGACGACGCCGGTGTAGTAGTCGAGCCCGCGGGCGGTCGTCAGCGAGACCTCGCAGAACTCGCCCGCGCCGAAGTCGTCGGCCGCGGCGAGCACGTTTCGGAGGTTCTCGACCGCCGCCTCGACGTCCTCGCCGCCGGCCTCGGCGACCGCGTCGAGGTCAGCGGGGGCGTCGACGCCGCTGATCAGGTCGTCGAACTCGCGTGCGGTCGCGCGGTCGAGGCCGGCGTCGGAGAGGAGCCCGAGGTACTCGCCGTCGTCGACCTTCGCGCGCTTGTCGACCGCGCGGATCGCGGCCTTCGCGTCGACCGCGTCGGGGTCGTCGGCGAGCGCGCGGACGAGCCCGCCGAGGATGTCGCGGTGCGAGACGCGGAACTCGAAGTCGTCGCCGGTGAGCCCGAGATCCGTGAGCGCGTCGGCGGCGACCGCCAGCACCTCAGCGTCGGCCTCCGGCGCCGACGACCCGAACACGTCGATGTTCGTCTGGTAGAACTCGCGGAAGCGGCCCTGCTGGACCTGCTCGTAGCGCCAGAACGGCCGGGTTGACATCCACTTGATCGGCTTTGAGAGCTCCTGGCCCTTCGCGACGACCATCCGGGCGACGGTCGGGGTGAGCTCGGGGGTGAGCGAGACGCCGCGGCCGCCCTTGTCCTCGAAGGCGTACAGCTCCTCGACGATCTCCTCGCCGGACTTGTCCGTGTACATCTCCGTCCGCTCCAAGGCGGGGGTGGCGATCTCTCGGAAGCCGTACCGGCTCGCGGCGTCCTCGATCGCGTCGGTCACCTCACGGCGGGCTGACTGCTCGCCGGGGTAGAAGTCGCGGAATCCCTTGAGACCGTCGTACATGCACGTCGCTTCGACGAGGCCCCGCTTGAAAGCATCCTTTCGGGGGCGGCCGGCCGCCCGTCCGTCTCTCCCGCGCTCCCCGTCTACTCCTCGCCGTCTCGCGTCGGGAGGTCCGGCTCGAACGCGGCCGCCTCGACCGCCATGTCGAGCACGTCCTCGACGTTCTCGTCCTCGGTGACGCTCATCGTCGCGTCGACGGACTCCGCCTGCACCGCCTCGAACCGGTCGTGTTTGTTCGCCACCGTGAGGAACGGGATCGCGTCGCCGAACAGCTCACGGACCTCCTCGCGCAGCTCCAGCTGGACGCCCAGCGGGTAGCCGCAGTCGCCGGAGGGGTCGAGCACGAACACCACCACGTCTGCGAGGTGTTCGAGGGCGCTGACGGCCTGCCGCTCGATGTCGTTCCGATCCTCCTCCGGGCGGTCGAGCAGCCCGGGGGTGTCGACGATCTGGTACCGGACGTGGTCCCGCTCGAAGTGACCGATCTGGACGCCGCGGGTCGTGAACGGGTACTCCGCGATCTCGTTGGAGGCGCGGGTGACGCGGTTGACGAACGACGACTTCCCGACGTTCGGGTAGCCGGCGATCACGATGGCGGGCTCGTCGGGCCGGATGTCCGGGAGCACCTTCAGCTGGTCCCGCGCGTCGCCGACGTACCGCAGATCGTCTTCGATCTGGTCCATCACATCGGCCATGCGCGCGAACGCCTGCTTCCGGTGTTTGCGCGCGGTGTCGACGTCGGAGTTCCGGACCTTCGTCGTGTACTCGTCGCGGAGGTCCTCGATCTGCCGGCTCGCCCACATCACCTGCGAGAGCGCCTGTCGGAGACGGTCCACGTCGACGATGGCGTCGGCGAGCTCGTAGTAGAACGGGTCGACGTCGAAGCCGAAGTCCGGCCACGAGACGACGACGTTCTCCAGGTTGTCCGAGAGCACGTTGCCGGCGGTCCGCAGCATCGACTCCTGCGCCTCGTGGCCGCGCTTCGCGCGTCCCGCGCGGGCCGCCCGCGAGAACGCTTTGTCGACGAGTTCCTCCGATCGGGGGGTCGTCGGGAGGCCCTCAAATATCATGTTGACCTCACTTGCCCACCGACGCGTATAAGACCGTCCGTTCGAAGATCCGCGCGACACGGCGGCACACGGTCGGACGCGGCGGGGTTCGGCGGCGGCGGTCACCGGAGGCGACGCTCAGTCGCCGGGAGTTCCTCGCCGCCACGTCGACGCCGATGAACGATCGTTATATTTGATACGCATATTTCAAGACATATTTATGCTTCAAAGGAATACAGACGTTCATGGCACGATCGTTCGCGCCCACGACGTACGAGGACATCGATCCGGACCGCCGTCCGAGCCTGGCGGCGGCGCTGGTCCCGATCCTCGCCGTGGTGGCGTTCCTCGGCGTCGGCTCGGCCGTCCTCGGCCTCGACCCGCACGCGCCGCTCCTCTGGAGTATCGCCTTCGTCGGCGCCTTCGGCCTCCGGCTCGGCTACGACTGGGACGACTTGTTCGACGGCATCGCCAACGGGCTCGTGATGGGGCTACAGGCGCTTTTAATCATCTTCACCATCTACGGCCTGATCGCGACGTGGGTGAGCGCCGGGACTATCCCCGGGCTCATGTACTTCGGACTGGAGATACTCACGCCCGCGACGTTCCTCCCCGCCGCCGCGGTCGTCGCCGCAGTCGTCGCCTTCGCCATCGGCTCCTCGTGGACCACCGTCGGGACGCTCGGCGTCGCCTTCGTCGGTATCGGCGCGGGGCTGGGCGTCCCCGACCCGATGACGGTCGGGGCCGTCCTCTCGGGCGCGTACGCCGGCGACAAGCAGTCGCCGCTCTCGGACACGACGAACCTCGCCGCCGGGGTGACGAACACCGACCTGTACGCGCACATCCGCCGGATGCGGACCGGCACCCTCCTCGCGTTCGGACTCGCGGTGCTCGGATTCCTCGCACTCGGGCTCCGCGCGAACGGCGCGATCCCCGCGGGTCGAATCGCCGAGATTCAAGGCGCGCTCGGCGGGACCTACGCGATCACGGTGCTCGCCTTCGTTCCGCTCGCCGTCACCTTCGGACTGGCGCTGCGCGGGTACGCTCCTTTGCCGACGCTCGTCGCCGGCGTCTTCGCCGGCGTGCTCACGACGGTCCTCGTGCAGGGCGCCGGCTTCGTCGCCGCGTGGGACACGTTCATGTACGGGACCGCGCCCGAGTCCGGCTCCGAGCTGGTGAACGAGCTGCTCGCGACCGGCGGACTCACCGGCTCCGCGTGGACGGTCACGGTCGTCGTCGCGGCCCTCTCGCTCGGCGGTATCTTGGAGCGAACCGGCATGTTGGCGGTGATCGCCCACGCGTTCACCTCGTCCGTCCGGAGCCCGGGCGCGCTCGTCGCCGGCACCGGCGTCTCGGCGATCGTCATCAACGCGCTCACCGCACAGCAGTACATGAGCATCGTGCTCCCGAGCGTCACGCTCCGGAACACCTACGAGGAGTTCGGGCTCGACACCGACCAGCTCTCCCGCGCCGTCGAGGCCGCCGGGACGCCGACCGGCGCGCTGTTCCCGTGGCACGCGGGCGCCGTCTACATGGCGGGCGTCACCGGGGTCCCGACGCTGGAGTACGCGCCGTACTACCTGTTCGCGTTCCTCTCACCGCTCGTGCTGTTCGCGATGGCCGCGACCGGCTACAGCCTGAACGCGACGCCGACCGACGCGGGCGTCGGCTCCGCGGCGACGGCGCCCGCGCCGACCGACGACGACTGACGGACCGACAGCGGTGGCCGACTGACGCATCGCTGAACAAGCAGACGACCTCTTCGCTGCTTCGCCGCCAAAACCCTCGCTCACAGATACGACTGACCTGCAGCAGACGCATCCAAATTCGTTCAGAGGCTCCGAGAGCGTTCCCACCGGACGGTGAACCCCGTCCGGTCCGCGTTTCGCTCACCGGACCCTGCTCTCGGAGGTCTCGCCCCTGCTCTCGGAGGTCTCGCCCCTGCTCTCGGAGGTCTCGCCCCTGCTCTCGGAGGTCTCGCCCCTACTGTCGAAAGTCTCGGCCTGACCACGCACTCGGGCGCGTACCGACCAGTCCCTCTAATATCGGGGGATTCCGTTGACTCCATATGGTGTCTCAGCCTTCGCTTCCGCGGAACGTCACCGCGCGCGAGGCGGTGCGGTTTTATCTGCTCGACCACAGCACGCCGATCGGGAAGGCGATCGACATCGCGATGCTCTCGCTGAATCTCCTGTTCATCGCGGTGTTCGTCGTCGAGACGTACCCTCACACCGCGCCGACCGACGCGTTGCTGTGGCGTCTGGAGGTCGGCATCGCGGGCGTGTTTCTGGCCGAGTACGTCCTGCGGATCTACGGCGCTGCGGACCGCCTCGGGGAACTCACTAACCCATACACGGTGATCGATCTGCTCTCGGTGCTGCCGACGCTGTCGGTACTGGTGCTGCCGGGACCCGTCACGTTCGAACTCGGATTCCTCCGCGTGGCTCGGATCGTCCGGGTGCTCCGCTTCTACCGGTTTACCCAAGACGAGGAGTTCTTCTTCGGCACCGTCGAGGCACAGACGCTCCGAGCCGGAGAGTTGGTGCTCACCATCTTCGTCCTCCTGTTCGCTACCGCAGGGCTCTTCTACAGCGCCGAACACGGCGTTAACCCCGGTGTTAGCACATTCGGGGACGCCTTTTACTACACCGTCGTCTCGCTCACCACCGTGGGGTTCGGCGACATTACGCCCGTCACGACCGGCGGCCGGTGGGTGACGGTGGGCGCTATCCTCGCCGGGATCATCCTCATCCCCTGGCAGGCCGGGCGAATCGTCCGCGAGTGGACCTCCCGGGACAAGATCGATGTCACCTGTCCGAACTGCGGGCTCAGACACCACGACGCCGACGCGTCTCACTGCAAGGCCTGCGGACACGTGATCTACCAGGAGCACGACGCTTAAACACGGCAACGAACGCGGTCACGCGCGGTCCCGCGATCGGTGCGGTTTCACACACGCGAGGAGGAAGCCCACGGCATTAACCGTGGGAGGGATCCGACAGGCGGACTCGTTCCGCGGACTGGACCCGGTCGCACTCGGCTGGGGCAGTGCCGCGAGCGCGTCCCTCGACGACGGGCGGTTCCGGCGGAGCCGCCGTTTTCGGAGCGTTCAGTCGGGGAGACGGAACGCGAGACTGTACATCCGCCCGACCGATTCGGACCCGACCTCGCTTGCGAGACGATGAACGGTCGCCGCCAGCGTGTCGCCCGGTTCACCGGGGCGCTCCGCGGCCATGGAGGCCGCTCGGTCGGCGTGTGCGGTGACGTGGCTCTCGGTCCACGGTACCGGTTCCAGCAGCGTCCGCTCCCGCTGGAACTCCCAGCCGTGGCCCGCGAAGAACCGCCGCAGGAACGCCGCCGGGTAGAAGGTGAGCGCCGGACGGCCGCGAGCCAGCTCCGACGCCGCGTTCTCGACGGCGAACAGCTCGCCGATCGCGGCGTCGTCGGGCAGCGGGTCGTAGTCGTCGACGACGAGCCCCGCGCCTGGGGCCGCGACCCGCGAGAGCTCCTCGGCGACCGCCGACAGCGTCGCGGGATAGAGGACGTTACAGAGCCCGTGTGCGGTGATCACGTCGACGGAGCCGTCGGGGAGCGGGATCGATCGGAGGTCCGCTTCCAGCACCGCCAGTCGGTCGCCGCCGTTGTCGTCGCTGTCGCCGCCGTTGTCGTCGCTGTCGCCGCCGATGCGCCGACGCGTCGTCCGCGCGTGATCCCGGTCGTTCGTGACGGCGTACACCCGATCGGCGCCGGTCGCGAGCAGCCCGGCGGGCGCGTTTCCGACGCCCGCACCGGCCTCTAGACAGCGC
>NZ_JARANT010000074.1 GCF_029889805.1 Halorubrum sp. Boch-26
TGTGACTTTTCTTCTTCGTTCCTTTCGACAACGTAGGCCGGGGCGGCCGGCGGGGCGGGCCCGCGCTCCGCGCTCGGGCAGCGGAGTCGCGACTCGCCGGGACCGTCGACGCCGCCGTCCGGTTCGGCGCGTCCGTCCGCGTGGTCGCCGTCGACCCCCGGCGCCTCGGCGCGGTGTTCCTCTGGAGCCTCGCGGTCTGGGCGCTCGACGTCCTCACGGCGGTGCTCGTGCTCGCCGCGCTCGTGGGCGGGCTCGGCGGGCTCGTCCCGGCGCCGACGCTGCTCGCCGTCGGGGCGCTCGCGGTCAGCGTCGGCAACCTCGCGAAGGTGCTCCCGCTCTCGCAGGGCGGGATCGGGCTGTACGAGGCGGCGTTCACCGGCCTCGTCGCGAGCGCGACCGGGCTGCCCGTCGAGACGGCGCTCGCGGCGGCGATCCTCGACCACGCGCTGAAAAACGCGGTGACGCTCGCCGGCGGCGGGACCGCGGCGCTCGCGTTCGGGCTCTCACCGACGGCCGGCTCTCGGTCGGGCGGCGAGCCGACCCCCTCGGCGACGGTCGATCCTGCGCGGGACGGCGAGTCGACCCGCGCGCCGAAGGCCGACGGGGGGAGCGTCGCCGGCGGCACGTCGCCCGGTGCGACAGGCGAGAGCGAGGCGTCGAACTCCGGACCGCCAAACTTTTAGGCAAGCCTAAAAACTTCGGTGTATGGAAGACCGCCGTTCAGCAGCCGCGAGCGGGGACGTCTGCGTGATCGTCCCCACGATCCGAGAGTACGAGTGTCTCCGCGAGTACGTCGCGAACGCCCGAGAGCACGGGTTCGACGTCTCCCGGCTCCACTTCGTGCTCGTCACCGAGGACTTCTGCGACGTCGACGAGATGCGCGCGATGCTGGACGACTTGGACGTCTCTGGCGACGTGTTCGACGGCAGCCGCCGCGAGGAGTGGTACGAGGCCAACGGCGTTGCGGAGTACGGCCGCGTCGTCCCGGCCGCCAGCCACGCCGAGACGAGCTTCGGGCTCCTCTACATGTGGGCCGACGACGCCTTCGAGTACGGCCTCTTCATCGACGACGACACGCTCCCGCACGGCAACGAGGACTACTTCGGCCGCCACATGGAGAACCTCGCGTTCGAGGGCGAAGTCGAGTCCGTCGGCTCCGACGAGAGCTGGGTGAACGTCCTCTACCAGAACGCCGACGAGCACGGGCTCTACCCCCGCGGCTACCCGTACTCGGCGATGGACGAGACGGTCGAGACGGGCACGGCCGAGATCGAGGCCGGCGAGGTCGTCGCCTCGCAGGGGCTGTGGACGAACGTCCCCGACCTCGACGCGGTCCGGATCCTGATGGACGGCGACCTAGCGGGCCAGGCGCAGACGCGGACGACCGCCGACGACTTCGGCGACGACTTCGTCGCCGCCCGCGGCAACTACCTCACCGTCTGCTCGATGAACCTCGCGTTCCGCCGCGAGGTGATCCCCGCGTTCTACCAGCTGCCGATGGACGACAACGAGTGGGACGTGGGCCGCTTCGACGACATCTGGTCGGGCGTCTTCCTCAAGCGGGCCTGCGACGTGCTGGACAAGCGGATCTACAACGGCCGCCCGCTGTGCGAGCACAACAAGGCGCCGCGCTCGACGTTCGACGACCTCGCGAACGAGGTGGCGGGGTTGGAGCTGAACGAACACGTCTGGGAAGTCGTCGACGGGGAGGGGGCCGACGCGGACTCGTTCGAGGCGGCGTTCGCGGAGATGGCCGACGCGCTCGCGGAGGGTGACTTCTCCGAGTGGAACAACGGCGCGTTCCTTAATCACTGCGGCGAGTACATGCGCGACTGGCTCGACTGCCTCGACGCGATCCGCCGGACGCCGGCGGTCGCGGACGACTGAACCGACACCACTAAGTTTATTTAGGCTAGCCTAAAACATATGGCTCACAATATACCGAACGATGTAGACCGCCGGCGGTTCCTCGCGGCCACGGGCGCGCTCGGCGTCGCCGGCCTCGCGGGCTGTATGGGCGACGACGACGGCGACGACAACGGCGGCGGCGACGGCGCCGACGGAGCGGTCGGACAGATCGGTTCCGGTCGCGAGGGGCGTGACGCCCCCGGCGGGACATCCATGTCCGACATGCCTGACCTGTCGGGCGAGCTCACGGTGTACTCCGGCCGCGGCGAGTTCCTCGTTGGCGAACTCATCGAGTACATCGAAGACCTGTACGACGACTTCGACCTGACGGTCCGTTACGCCGGCTCCACCGACCACGTGAACGCGATTGTCAATGAGGGCGAGGGGTCGCCGGCCGACGTGTTCTACTCGGTCAACGCGGGCGCGCTCGGCGCGCTCGCCGACGAGGGACGAACGCGGGCGCTCCCCGCGGAGATCACCGACATGGTCCGCGAGGAGTTCCGCACCGAGCAGTGGATCGGCACCTCCGGCCGTGCGCGAACCGTTCCGTACAACACCGAGGAGCTCTCCGAGGGCGACCTCCCCGACGACATCATGGCGTACCCGGAGGAGTTCGCCGGCAGCCTCGGCTGGGCGCCCTCCTACGGCTCCTGTCAGGCGTTCGTCACGGCGATGCGCATCATCGAGGGCGACGACGCGACGCTCGACTGGCTGGAGTCGATCGTCGACTCCGGGATCAGCAGCTACCCGGACGAGTTCGCCGCCTGTCAGGCGGTCGCCGACGGGGAGGTCGACGCGGCGTTCACGAACCACTACTACATCCAGCGCGTCCTCGACGGCAACCCGGAAGCGTCGATCGCCACGGCGTTCACCAGCGGCGACGCCGGCGCGGTGTTCAACGTCGCCGGCGCCGCGGTCGTCGACACGGCGTCCGACGCGACCCTCGCGGAGAACTTCGTCCGCCACCTGCTGTCGTCCGAGGCCCAGGACTACTTCGCACGGACGACGTTCGAGTACCCGCTCATTCCCGATGTCGAGCCGATCGGCGACCTGCCCACGATCGACGAGCTCGACGTCCCCGACATCGACCTGACGCAGCTCTCCGACCTCGAACCGACGATCGACCTCATGCGCGAGGCCGGCGCCGACCTCTAGGCTCCCACCGACGCCCGTGTCGTCCCGCTCGGATCCGTTCGACCCGCGTCCGCTCGCACGGCGACTCGCGAGCCGCGTCTGCGCCGGGCTCGTCCGGACGGATCGACTGACGCTCGCGGCCGCGGCCGTCGCGGCGGTGGCGGGCGCGCTCGCCTTCGTCGTCGCCGCGACCGTCTTCCGGTACCACTCGTACAACCACGACGAGGGGGTGTACCTCATGCAGGCGGCGTTGCTGTGCTCCGGCCAGCTGGAGATCAACGCCGGCGCGCTGGCCGACGCCGTCCACCCGTGGTTCTTTATCCAAGACGGCGGACGACTCTACCCGAAGTACAACCCCGTCCCCGCCGCGACGTACGCCGTCTCGATGTGGCTGTTCGGCGAGCCACGCGTGACGCTCGCGGCGGTCGCCGCCGGCAACGCTGCGCTCGTCTACCTGCTCGGCGGGACGGTGTTCGACCGGCGGGTCGGTCTTGCGGCCGCCGTCTGCTTCGTCGCCTCGCCGCTGGCGCTCGTCACCTCCGCGGTGTTCCTCCCGTACGCGCCGACGACGTTCCTGAACCTGCTGTTCGCGGTCGCGTACCTCCGTGGCGTCCGCGACCGGTCGCTCCCGCTCGCCGGGCTGGCGGGCGTCGCGATCGGGCTCGCCTTCTTCGCTCGACCGTACACCGCGGTGCTGTTCGCGGCCCCCTTTATGTTGCACGCGCTCGTTCGGGTCGCCGTCGCGGTCCGTGAGGTCGCTGCGGTCAGGGAGGCCGCCGCGATTCGGGATGCGGGGGTCGCGCCGCTCCCGCTCCCCGGACCGATCCGTCGCCACGGACTCACGGCGCTTCTCGGGACCCTCTTCGTCGGCGTCACTCTCGCGTACAACCTCCGGCTGACCGGCTCCCCGCTGACCTTCCCGTACGAGGCGTTCGCACCGATGGACGGCCCCGGATTCGGCGAGCGCCGGATCCTCGGCCACAGCGAGGAGTACACGCTCGAACTGGCGCTCCGCTCGAACGGGTACGCGCTGTGGTACCTCGCCACGCGCTGGGTCGTCGCCGGACCGCTCGGCGCGCTGCTCGCGCTCGCGGGCGGCGGGCTGGCGGCGCGGCGGTGGCTGTCGGGGCGTCGTGCGGTGGAGGTCAGGGCGGACGATACGGACGACCGCCGTTTCGAACGAACCGCCGGCCTCCTACTCGTCGGCGTCGTCGGCTCCGTCGTCGTCGGCAACCTCTTCTTCTGGGGGACGAACAACCTCCTCGCGACGTTCTCGGACCCCACCGACGGACTGGTCGCCGGCTTCGGGCCGTTCTACCACTTCGATCTCCTCGTCCCGCTGTCGATATTCGGCGGCGTCGCCGTCGTCGCCGTCGGCGGAGGGCTCTCTCGGCTCCGCGCGGGACTCGCTTCTCGGGTCACGCCGGGGACGGCCCGGGCGGTCGTCGTCGCGCTGGCGGCCCTCGCGATTCTCGGCGGGGCGCTCGGCGCCGTCGCCGCGGCCGAGGCGCCGCTCGACCGACACGCGTCGCACGCGGAGAAGTACGAGGCGGCCTACGAACCGATCGAGTCGGCCGAGTTCGACGAGGACCTCGTGTTCGTTCCCACGCCGTACGGCGAGTGGCTCAACCACCCGTTCCAACTGCTCCGGAACGACCCCGGACTTGACGGTCCGGTCGTGTACGCGCTCGACCGCGGCCCGGCCGAGGACTTCGCCGCGATCGACGCCTACCCCGACCGCGAGATCCGCCGCTACGCGTACCGGGGCGTGTGGACGCCGGACCCCGACCGCCACGTCACCCCGAAGCTCGAACCGCTCGACGTCCGGGAGGGCGCGCGGATCGACGCGGCGACGACGGTCGGCGTCCCCGACCGCGTTCAGCGGGCGGTCGTTCGACTGGAGACCGTTCGCGGCGAGTCGTCCGGCGGCGGCGGGGCGTCCGGTGCCGGCGGGGCGTTCGGCGCCGGTGAGACGGCTCGCGCCGAGTACGACGTGCGCGACCCCGACGGCTCGCTGACGGTCGAGTGGTCGCTGACGCCCGACGGCGCGCGGTTGGCGGGGGCCCCGAACCGGACCGTTCCGATCGACTCCGCGGGCGACGAGGTCGTCGTGACGGTGACGCTCGTCGACCCCGCGGGCTCGACGTTCACCTACCGGCAGGAGGCGACGGTTCGGGAGTCGGACGGGGGCGTCGAGGCGATCTGGCCGCCCGAGCGCTCCGTCTGTCGGCTCACGACGGCGTGCGGGTCCGAGGGGACCTACGTCCCCGGCGGTTCCGGCGTTCACCCCGAGTGGGTCGCCTTCGAAACGGCGGCCGAGGCGAACGAGGAAGCGTGAGTCGCTGGCGGTTGTTTATAAATGGTCGACCGTGACTCGCCGGAGAACAGCTCCACCGATTCAATCGCTCATTTATAAGCGGTCAACTACGGATTGTCGGTGAATCCCTCCAAAGCCCCAGTCGCGACGGCTCGCGCGCCTTGCTGCGCTCCTCGCTCGCTATCGCTCGCTGCGGTGCTTGCTGCGGCGTGCTTCGCCCTCGCGACTGCCCCTTTGAGTCCCACCCGACCGCACCGCACAGCACCTCACGCCTCCCCAGCCTCGTCGCTCGCTTCGCTCGCTCCTCCCTCGCGCGTGCTCATCGCGCCCGCTGGGCGCTCGGAGGCGCGCGCCACCGCCGCGTTCATTTATAAGATGTCGTCGCTACCGCTGTTTTATTTAAATATCACGTCGCTTCCGGCGGTCCGCGTTGCCGGCGAAAAGAATCGGTTTTTCGGGTCCTGAAACCGGCTCCCGCTCAGAGCCGTCGCAGTTGCTCTTCGAGACACACCGTCACGATGGACTTCGCGATGGCGGCGCCGCCCTCGATCGGGTCGAGCTTCGTCTCGCCGAGGCGCTCGGCGTAGTCGATGGGGCGCTCGCGCACGTCGCGGCCGCGCATCAATGGGCGGATGAGCAGCTCTGCGGAGAGGCCGGTGTTCTCGGTCCACTCGATCTCCTCGACGACCTCGCGGCGGTACGCGCGCATCCCGGTCGTGGTGTCGTGGACGCGTTCGCCCATCAGGACGGAGGCGATGAGCGCGAACGCGTGGTTGCCGAGGCGGTTGAACGCGGGCATCGCCTCCGCGCCGTGGTAGAGCCGGTCGCCGCTGACGACGTCGGCGCCGTCGTTGATCGCCTCGAGGAACTCCGGCAGCTGCTCCATCGGGTAGGTGTCGTCGCAGTCGGTCGTGACGACGACCGGGCGGTCGGGCGCTAAGATCGCCTCCCGGACGGCGACGCCGTACCCCTGCGGCTCCTGTTCGATCACCGTCGCGCCGTGCTCGCGGGCGATCGCCGGGGTCCGGTCCGAAGAGCCGTCGACGCAGACGACCTCGGCGCGCCCGCCGGTGACCTCGTCGACGTCGTCGAGGACCGTCGCGATCGCCTCCTCCTCGTTGTACGTCCCCATCACGACGCTAACGTCGTCGAAGGTGTAGTGTTCCCCGGCGCCCTCGGCGGCCGCGTCGCCGGCGGTCTCCACGCCGGCGGTCTCGTCGCCGTCGGTCGCCGCTCCGTTCTCCGCCGCGTCGACCTCGTCGGCCGACCCGTTCGCGCTGAGTGATCCGCTCATTACCTCGTACGGGCCGCTCCACCCACTTGAGTTTTTAGGTTTGCCTAAAAAAGAGTTCAGAGCCGGCGCTCGACGTCGTCGGCGACGCGCAGCGCCAGCGCGGCGATCGTGAGCGTGGGGTTCATCGCGCCGCTCGTGGGGAAGACGGAGCTCGACGCGATCCAGCAGTTGTCCAAGTCGTGGGTCCGACACTCGGCGTCGACGACGCCCGCGTCGGGGTCGACGCTCATCCGGGTGGTACCCATGTGGTGGTAGGCGGGGCCTGTCGCGTCGGGGCCGGCGACCCACTCGATCTCCGCGCCGAGCTCTTCGAGGATCGACCGCTGGATTTCGTTCGCCCGCTCGACCGTCCGGAGCGCCCGGTCGCCGACGCGCCAGTGGACCTCGGGGACGGGGTTGCCGCGGTCGTCGGTGCGGTCGGGGTCGAGACTCACGTAGCTGTCGGACCGGGGGAGCTGCTCGACGAGCCCGCCCATCGCCACGTGTGTGCCGTAGCCGTCGCGGAGCCGGTCTACGAGGTCGTCCCCCCAGTCGTCGCCGGTCAGCGCTTCCTCGACCGGCGAGGGCCCCGCGTAGTTGAGGAACTCCAGCTTGAACGGGGCGGTCTCCGCGTCGGCCTCGTCGTAGAACTGGTCGCAGGCGCTGGTGTAGAAGCCGACGTGGTTCTGACGGGTCGGCTCGTCGAGGGTGCCGCCGACGCCCGCGAACAGGTGGTCCATGAAGAACTTCCCGACCGCCCCGCTGGAGTTCGCCAGTCCGTCCGGGTGCTCGTCGGACTCGGAGAGCAGGAGGAGTCGAGGGGTCTCCACGCCGCCGCAGGCGACGACGAAGGCGTCGGCGGGCTGTCTGTGCTCCGTGCCGTCGGGCGTCGCGTACACCGCGGCGGTGACGCGGTCGGCGTCGTGCTCCAGCCGCCCGACCGGCGCGCGGTCGATCACGGTCGCGCCCCGCCCCTCGGCGCGGTCGGCGTGGACGGTCGCGTCGTACTTCGCGCCCGCCGGGCAGACGGGCTGGCAGGTGCCGTAGCCGACGCAGGCGGAGCGGTCGTCGTACGGCTCCGAGTTGCGCGCGTTCGGCACCGAGTGCATGTCGATCCCCAGCTCTTCGCACGCCGCCGCGAACAGGGAGTCGCTGTAGGAGGGCTCGAACGCCGGCATCGGGTGCGGCTCCTCGCGCGGCGGGGCGTACGGGTTGTCCGAGGCGCCGGCGACGCCCAGCTCTCGCTCCGCCTCGGCGTAGTACGGCCGGAGGTCGGCGTAGTCGATCGGCCAGTCCGCGCCGATACCGCGCTCCGTCTCGGAGGCGAAGTCGTCCTCGTGGAGCCGCATCACCATCCCCTGCCAGTGGAGCGTCGACCCGCCGATCCCCTTGACGCGGGCGTGGTTCAGCGGGTAGGCCCGCTCGCCGGAGCTGGCGTGCGCGTCGCGCTCGCCGCCCACGTCCCACACGTCGGGTCGGTCGTAGCTCGGGCGGATCGCTCGCTCCTGGCGCGCGAGGCGGTCCGCGGGGTCGAACCGGGGGCCGGCGTCGAGGACGACCACCTCGCGGTCGGCGGCCAATCGGTCGGCCACGAGCGCGCCCGCGGGACCGGCGCCGACGACGCAGACGTCCGCGTTCACGACGGGCGAGCGGTCGACATCGCGGACCGGTGCTTCCCCCGTCACGCCGCTCCGGACGTCCTCCGCGCTCATCGCGGGCCCCGCCGATAGCTCTCGGTCCCGCCGGGGTGTCCCTGCGGGTTCTCCAACCCGACCAGCTCGCCGCCCGTCGGCGAGGCGTACAGCGCCAGCAGGAGCTCGTTGACGACGTAGTAGCGCGCCCGCTCCGCGAGCGTCCCGTCCGGATCCTCCTCGGCGGTGTCGGCGCCCACCTCCCGGAGGAGCCGGTCGCGGTCGCTCTCGGGGAGTTCGGCGACCGGCGCGCCGCGCCACGAGCGCGCCGCGTCGTCGAGTTCGCCGACTGCGGTGCGGACCCCCTCGGCGTGGGTCGACCCGTCGAGCCGGCCGTCGAGGAATCGGTCGACGAACGCCTCGACCCCGTCGACCTCGCTCGGGTAGAGGACCGTCGCGACCGCGGCCATCGACGCGCGAACCGACGCCTCGTCGGGGAGCGCCTCGTTTCCCCTTCCATTACCGTCGGTCGCCCTTCCGCCGCTATCCGGGTCGTCGCCCGTCCGTCGGACCGCGAGGGCGACCCCGCCGGTCGCGCCGACGGCGGCCAGCGCGGCCGTCGCGTCGCGCCGCGTCAGTTCCATAGCCGATTTAGGCTTCCCTAAACTATTATATCCGTCGGACCAGATCGACGACCGAATCGGAACTGCTAACGGTCGGTGCCGCGTCCCTCCGAAACGTACCTCGCCTCCCGGACCATGAGCCTGACACGCCGGATCCGCGATTTCCTGACCGACGGCGACGATCGCCTCCCGCCGGGGCTGACCCTGCTGTCCGCGGCCGTCGCCGCGACGGTGGTGTTCCCGCTCGCGTGGCTGGTGATCGAAGCCGTCACCGTCGAGCGAGCGCGGGCGATGGATCTCCTCTTCAGCGCCGCGACCGCCGAGGTGCTGGGCAACAGTCTGCTGTTGATGGCCGGCGTCACGGTCTTCTCCATTCTGCTGGGCGTCCCGCTGGCGTACCTTACCGCCCGCACCAACCTCCCGTTCCGGCGGTTCTGGTCCGTCATCGCCGCGCTCCCTCTCGTTGTGCCGAGCTACGTCGGTGCGTTCGCGTTCGTCTCCGCGTTCGGCCCGCAAGGGGAGTTCCACGACGTGCTCTCGCCGCTGGGGATCGAACGGTTTCCGGAGATATACGGGCTCCCGGGGACGATTCTCGTGATCACGCTGTACACGTACCCGTACGTCTACCTGACGACGCGGGCGGCCCTCCTCTCGTTCGACACGACGCTGATCGAGGCCGCCCGGACGCTGAACCACGGTCGGCTCGCGGCGTTCCGTCGGGTGACCCTCCCCGTGATCCGGCCGGCGATCGCCGCCGGGTCGCTGTTGGCGGCGCTGTACGCGGTCTCCGACTTCGGTACGCCGTCGATCATGCGACTCCCGGTGTTCACCCGGCAGATCTACGTCGAGTACAACGCCTTCGGACGGGATTACGCCGCGCTGCTCTCCCTCCAGCTGCTCGGGGTCGTGCTCGTCGTGCTCGCACTGGAGTGGCTGGTCCGGTCGAACCGGGACGCGCCGGGCGACGACGCAGGCACCACCGACCGTCTCGTGCGCCTCGGTCGGTGGCGCTGGCCGGCGACGCTCCTGCCGGCGTCGGTGTCTGCGGTCGCGCTCCTCGTCCCGCTCTGGATCCTCCTGTTGTGGCTCGTGCGCTCCGAAGCCGGGCGCCGTCCCTCGATGGCATTTGAGTGGGTCCAAGTCGTCAACTCCGTCTCGGTCGCCGCAGCCGCCGCGGTCGCCGCCGCGCTGGCGGCGATCCCCGTCGCGTACTTCGCCGCGAACCACGACTCGCCGCTGGCGACGCTGTTCGAGCGGGCCACCTACGTCGGGTTCGCCGTCCCCGGGATCGTGCTGGCGCTCGCCTTGGTCTACTTCGGCTCCGGATACCTCCCGTGGGTCTACCAGACGCTCCCGCTGCTGGTGTTCGCGTACGTCGTCCGCTTCCTCCCGCAGGTCGTCGGCTCGACGCGGACCGCGATCCTCGGGGTCGACCCCAAGCTCGTCGAGGCCAGCAGGAGCCTCGGCGAGTCCTCGATGGGCGCGTTCCAGCGCGTGACGTTCCCGCTCACGCGCTCCGGGATCGTCGCCGGCGCCGCCCTCGTCTTCCTCACCACAATGAAGGAGCTCCCGGTCACGCTCATCCTCCGTCCGTCCGGGTTCGAGACGATCGTCACGCAGATCTGGCGCGCGCAGGAGACGGCGCTGTACCAGTACGCGGTCGTTCCCACGCTCATCTTGCTCGTCATCTCCGGGCTCTCGATGGTTGTCATCCTCGCGCAGGAGGGCGGCCGAGAGGGGTTGTAGGCGGGGGAGTGGATCTGGGACGCGTCTCGGATCGACCGACGCGTACTTATCGGCCCGTGCCGACTCACGTGTATGCTCGATGACTCGTCTGTCCTCGTCACCGGTGGCGCGGGGCTCGTCGGGAGCCACCTCGCCGCGCAGCTCCTCGATCGCGGCGCGACGGTTCGCGTCGCCGACGATCTCTCGAAGGGCGACCGCGCCCGCGTCCCCGACGGCGCCGACTTCGTCGAGGCCGATCTGACCGACCCCGACGACGTCGCCGAGGCGGTCACGGAGGATGTCGATATCGTCTTCCACTTCGCCGCGTACACCGACACGAACTACGACGACGACCGGGAGCTGTTCGAGGACAACACGGCGATGACGTACAACGTCCTCGAACGCATGCACGAGGTCGGCGTCGACCGCCTCGCGTTCACCTCCTCCTCGACGGTGTACGGCGAGGCGCCCCGTCCGACGCCCGAAGACCACGGGCCCTTGGAACCGATCTCCATCTACGGTTCCTCGAAGCTCGCCGACGAGGCGCTGATCTCGACGCACGCCCACTCGTACGGGGTCCGGTCGTGGGTGTTCCGGTTCGCGAACATCGTCGGCCCGCACCAGCGCGGCAACGTGGTCCCCGACTTCATCCAGAAGCTGGATAGCGATCCGTCCGAGCTGGAGATCCTCGGCGACGGCCGGCAGGAGAAGTCGTACATGCACGTCTCGGAGTGCGTGGACGCCATCCAGTACGTCGTCGAACACGCGGACGCGGACCTGAACGTGTACAACCTCGGCACCCGGACGACCACGTCGGTCACCGATATCGCCGACATCGTCGCGGACGAACTCGGTGTCGACCCCGAGTACAATTACACCGGCGGCGACCGCGGTTGGACCGGCGACGTGCCGAAGATGCGCCTCTCGATCGAGCGCCTCGCCGACCTCGGCTGGGAGCCCGCGACCGAGAGCGACGAGGCGGTCCGGCGGAGCGCGCGTGAGCTGATCGACGAGATTGTAGAATAGGGAGCGGTCGGTTTGGCTTCATCGGAATATTCAGTCGTTGATATTCTCTCGGGGGTATGTTGAATAGAGGGCGCGAATGCAACATTTGTGGACTTCTTTTTACGAAGACAAAGACCACCGAGACTACTGTTTACGGAAAAACTGTTTAATACTGCGAAACAGACAGAAGAGAGCGTAAAATGGCCGGTAGAGTCTCTGAGGATGAAGTGCTTGCCGATCTAAAACGCGTTGCGCGGCAGTTGGGTCATCCACCTACGGTAGCAGAGTACCGTGAGAACGGCCAGTACAGCTGTCCAACTGTTGCGAAACACTTCGGTGGAAGTTTTGTTTCAGCCCGGGCTGCCGCGTTAGACGTTGAAGATGATCGTCGCCCCGAGATCAGCAGCGACAAGCTACTGTCCGATATTAAACGTGTAGCGGAAAAGGTGGACCGCGAACCGTCAAAAACCGATTACAAAGAACGCGGCGACTATGCGTTGAGTACGATCACGTATCGTTTTGAGTCATGGATTACGGCTAAAAACGAAGCAGGGGTGTACGACGGACTCGACGAAGCACCAATAAAAGACGAATTGCTGACCGATATGCGGCGTGTTGATCAAGAGATCGACGGCCCGCTCTCGCAAGTGACGTATAATGAGCACGGCAAGTGGACAACTAGGCCAGTCAAAGACCGGTTTGAGTCTTGGGAAAAAGCTTGTCAAAAAGCGAATGTTTCGCGCCCAGATAAGGGACCGCGTACAGCTGACGACAAAGAATTATTAGAAGACATTCAGAATGTTGCCGATGAATTAGATCACGTACCGAGCCGGGCCGAATATAATAAAAACGGGCAATTTAGCCGACAAATGGCTATCAGCCGTTTCGGTTCGTGGCCAAAGGCCGTCGAAAAAGCAGGATACGATCCGTTGCCACCCGGCGGACAGTCGGGGGACAGAAACGCATTATGGGTTGACGAGGATCCGTATTATGGCCCTAATTGGGACGAACATGCTGAGGAGATAAGAAAGCGTGACGACTTCAAGTGCCAGAACTGTGGGATGTCGAATATAGAACACATTAGAAAATACAGAAGTAAATTAAATGTCCACCATATTAAGAAAATACGAAAGTTCGACAGTTATGAGGCTGCGAACACCGGAGAGAATTTGATCACGCTCTGTAATTCCTGCCATTCCACATACGAGCATCTACCTACCCACCGCGCGAAAGTATTGCTTGGAGACGAGTGATTGGAGTACGCAGGTTCGAGATTAACTAATCTATTAGGATCGCGTGTGGTGACTACAAGTTCTGTATTGGTCATATCATATATATTAGATTTTACTCATTTTATATATCTGTCAAGTTGTAATTTGTTGCTACTGACGTGATAGGTACCTCGAAAGCCCCAGCTACTCGTTTATGAGTCGGTCCGACACTGTGAGTATCTTCAAAGCCCCAACCGCGGGGCGGGCGCAGGCGACGTAAGGACCACAGGGAGCGAACGGAGTGAGCGACCGAGGACCGCAGCGAGTGTGCGCCCGCCCCGCGGTTGCCCCTTTGAATCCCACCCCGCACTGTTTCCGCTTCTCTCTTCTTTCTTGCCTGTTTTTTTAACACAACAAACCCAGC
>NZ_JARANT010000075.1 GCF_029889805.1 Halorubrum sp. Boch-26
CAGATGTGCACAAGCGACAGGATCCGGACGCGCCCGTCGTCGTCGGCGTCGACCAGGCGTTCCTGACGCCCGAAGACGGCGAGGACGAGGCCGTCTCCGCCGCGGTCGCGATCCGGGACGGCGTCGTGGTCGAGTACGCGAGCGCGATCACGCCGCTCTCGACTCCGTACGTTCCGGGCCTCCTCGCGTTCCGCGAGGGAGAGCCGATACTGGCCGCGCTCGACGCGCTGGACGCCGAACCGGACCTGCTGGTCTGTGACGGCTCCGGCCGGATCCACTTCCGCGAGGCCGGTCTCGCCACGCACGTCGGCGTCCTCTTGGACGTGCCGAGCGTCGGCGTCGCGAAGAGCCTGCTGTGCGGCGAGCCCGACGACCCGACCGACGAGCGACCCGAGGGGTGGCGGACGCCGATCCGCGCGGACGAGTCGGTGGGGACGGCGGACCCGAGCGCCGCGCTCGACGACGCCCTCGTCATCGGCCACGCCGTTCAGTCGCGACAGTACCCGAACAGCCGCCGGGTGAACCCCCTGTACGTGAGCCCCGGTCACCGGGTCTCGGCCGAGACGGCCGTCGACCTGGTCGACGCGCTGTGTGCGGGGTATAAACTCCCCGAGCCGACTCGGCTCGCCGACGCGTCCGCCGACGTCGCCAAGCGGCAGAGCGAGTGACCGGTGGACGGGACCGGAGGGGGCGGCGACACCCGAGAGCGGGTGCTCACCGCGACGACTGTGCTACCAATTGTCACAGACCGTCGATTTATATATCGTGGCCCGCGAACGCGAACGCATGGGAGACGAAGACACGGACGGACCGATGTCTGCCGAGGAGTTCCGCTCGCTGCGCGACGGGCTGGTGCGCCAGAGCTCCGGCGGGGGGACGACCGTGTACAAGAACGCCGCCGGCGTCGGCTGTCCGAACCCCGACTGCGACCGCGGCGTGTTCCAGACGCTGTTCGTCAGCGACCACGGCTGGCAGCAGATCGGCGCGACCCGCGACGGGATCGACCTCTGTCTCTGTAACACCGAGACGAAGCGGCTCGTGTTCATTCACGACGAGTGACCGCCCGGTGACGGGCCCTCGGATGGACAGGTTTTAGCCGAGCGACCGGACAGTTGGGCCCATGGTCGAGGCGTTCGCGGTCGCCAGCGGGAAGGGCGGCACGGGCAAGACGACGAGCACGCTCGCGCTCGGGATGGCGCTGGCCGACGAGCACGACGTCACCGTCGTCGACGCCGACACGGGGATGGCGAATCTCCTCTTTCACACCGGCCTCGACGACGCGACGGTCACCCTCCACGACCTGCTCGTCGACGGGACCGCGACCGGTGTCGCGGAGGCGACGTACGAGCGCTTCGGGCTCTCCGTGGTCCCCTGTGGCACCTCGCTCGCGGGGTTCGAAGCGGCCGAGCCGGAACGGCTCCGCGACGTGGTCGCCGAGCTCGCGAGCGACACCGACGTGCTCTTGCTCGACTCGCCGGCCGCGCTCGGCTCGAAGTCCGCGGTGCTGCCGGTCGTCCTCGCGGACCGCGTCGTCGTCGTCGTCGAGCCGACGATCCCCGCGCTCTCGGACGGGCTGAAAGTCCAGGAGTACGCCCGCTCGTACGGCACGGAAACCGCGGGCGTCCTGTTCAACAAGGTCCGGAACGACGCCGCCGACGCCGCCGAACAGGCGGAGCGCCACTTCGGTGGGCCCGTGCTCGCGCGCGTCCCCGACAGCGACGTGGTCCGGGACGCGCGCCGCGCCGGCGAGCCCCTCTTGGCGCACGCGCCGGAGAGCGACGCGGCGGCTCGGTACCGGCGGGCGGCGACTCGACTCGACGTGCGCGACGGCGACGGCGACGCGGTCGCCGATCGGTTCCGAAGCGCAGTCGTCCCCGACACGCCATGACGGGCCCTGCCGACGGGGCAAGGGGACCGGAGCGATCGCACGACTCGCCGGAGCTGCGGATCCCCCGCGGTGCCCTGCTCCGATCGCGGGTCGTCTCCGACGTGGCCACGACCCTCTCGCGAGCGCTGGACCGCGAGCTGACCGGCTACGCGACGCTCGTCCCGCAGGAGACGCTCCTGCTGGAGGGGGACGCCCGGGGCGTTCTCACGTTTGCGGACGGAGTTCCCGTGCTCGCGTACAACACCGTGAGCGACAGCGGCGGACCCGACGCGCTCGCGGAGCTCGCGGTACCCGGGCCGTACCGCGTCGAGGTGTACGCGGTCGAGGATGACGGGCTCGCGGCGGCCCACGAGGAGGACGCGCTCCGCGTCGCGCCGGGCGCGGCGGCGACGGAGCTCGCGGACGATCCGGCGCTCGCCGACCGCACCCGTGAGGCGGCGCCCGACGAGCGGCTGTCGGACCCGGAGGCGGACGACGCCGACGCCGTCGCGGCCTTCCTCGCGGACGACGACCGGATCGAGGCGATCCGCGAACAGGCCCGCGCGGAGGCCGCCGAGCGCGCCGACGAGTGGGGACTCGACGCGGCGCTCGCGGACGAGCCCGGTAGCGCCGACACCGGTCTCGCGACAGAGAGCGAGCGCAAACCGGAGCGCTGAGTGGGGGAGCCCAGACGGTCGAACGGAGCGGTTTTGTCGACCGCGGGCGTAGCGGAGCCATCACGGTCCTCCGACTCCTCCGGCTGACGGCGCCCGCCGACTTCGCCGACTGGTACGCGGCGAGCCGCGCGTACACCCGGCACGTCGCCGACGGCATGGACTTCGACGGCGCCGACGCGATCGACGGCGCACGGGTCGCCGACCGGCTCCGGGCCGACCGCGCGACGCTGTCGCCGGCCGAGGCGCGGTCGGTGGCGGCGACGCTCCTCGCCGACGGCGCCTTCTCCGAGCCGTACTGCGAGTGGCTGCCGACGTGGTACGAGCTCGCGCTGCTCGCGCCGGTGCGGTACGGGGACTGGCGGCTTCGGCGCGTCGCCGGGGCGGTCGCGGGGGCGGCCGACGCGACGGTGACGGCGCCGCGGTTCTCCCGGCCGCGCGACGTGACGGTCGACGGTCGTCCGGCGCTCGCCCGCGTCTCCGGGTTCCGTGACCGCTTCCTGCTGGCCGACGCGCTGTTACACCTGGAGTGGTTCGTCCACGCTGCCGCGGCCGACGGGATCGAGGTTCCGTCCGACCTCGTCGAGCGGACCCGACGGGAGTCGCTGTCGTACTACGGCGGCGACCGGGGGTCGCTCTCGCCGTCCGTCCGTCGGTTCCAGTGCCTCCTGTTCGCCGACGACGCTTGGGTTGGTCGGGTGAACGATCGATACGACCTGAACAGTCGGCTGTTCGACGTCTGGGAGCGCATCCTCAGCGGGGAGCGACGGCGGCTTGCGGGCGAGTGACCGTCCGACTCGGTGCTGTTACAACATGTGTAACACGTTACGGGACTTAGGTTGATTGCCCGAAGATAAGTATAGAATGAACGGACGCGTACCGTGGAGTACGAACCGACGCACGGTTCGTGGTTCTCGACTGCTTCGGCCCTCTCGAATTTCGATCGGCTTGGACGACGGATGTGTCGGCTCTCGAATAGCGCCCTCGACCGCCCGGTAACTCGCGACTGAGTAATCTTATATTCACCGTTGCACAGGCCGGAAGCTTCATAGGTCGGCTCGCGGATCCTCCGGGTACACGAATGGCAGTACTTTGGCTGGAGGACGTCGACGCCGACGACGTCGGGACCGTCGGCGGAAAGGCCGCTTCGCTCGGTGAACTCATCGGCGCCGGACTCCCGGTTCCCCCGGGATTCGCCGTCACCGCCGGTACGTACCGCACCTTCATCGAGGAGGCGGGGATCGACGAGGAGCTGTTCTCGGCCGTCGATGTCGATCCCGAGGACTCCGCCGCGCTCCGCGCGGCCGAGGAGCGGGCGGAGGAGCTCATATTGGAGACCCCGCTCCCCGAGGAGGTCCGCGAGGAGATCCTGGAACGGTACCGCTCGATGGGCGGCGAGGGCGAGGAGGTGTTCGTCGCCGTGCGCTCCTCCGCGACCGCGGAGGACCTCCCCGACTCCTCGTTCGCCGGTCAGCAGGAGACGTTCCTCAACGTCCGCGAGGACGATCTCGTGCGGCGGGTGAAAGAGTGCTGGGCCTCGCTTTTCACCCAGCGAGCGATCTACTACCGACAGCAGCGGGGGTTCCCGCACGCGGACGTCGACATCGCGGTCGTCGTCCAGCGGATGGTCGACGCCGAGAAGTCCGGCGTGATGTTCACCAGTCACCCCTCGACCGGCGACCCGCAGATCACCATCGAGGCCGCGTGGGGGCTCGGCGAGGCGGTCGTCTCCGGCACGGTCTCGCCCGACAACTACGTGTACGACCGCGGGCGCGGCGCCGTCGACGACGTGACCGTCGCGGACAAGAAGGTGGAGATGGTGAAAGACGAGGAGACCGGTGAGACCGTCCAACTCGACGTCGAGGAGGACCGACGCACCGCGCGGGTCCTCTCCGACGCGGAGATCGAGGAGCTGGTCGCGCTCGGCGAGCGCGTCGAGGACCACTACGGGACGCCCCAAGACGTCGAGTGGGCGATCCACGAGGGCGAGATATACATGCTTCAGTCCCGCCCGATCACGACGATTCAGGAGGGCGCGGGCGACGAGGGCGACGAGGGCGACGCGGACGCGGGCGGAACCGGCGGAGAGACCACGAGGAAGTCCACCGTCGGGGACGCGTCGGACCGGCCCGGCGCGGCCAACGGCGGGTCCGCCGGCGCGGACGAGGACGTGCTCGTCGACGGGCTCGGTGCGAGCCCGGGGATCGTCTCCGGCGCGGTCCGGCTCGTTCACAAGCTCGATCACCTCGATCAGGTCCAAGAGGGCGACGTGATGGTCACCGAAATGACGATGCCGGACATGGTGCCGGCGATGAAACGCGCCGCGGGGATCGTCACCGACGAGGGCGGGATGACGAGCCACGCCGCGATCATCTCCCGCGAGCTCGGCGTCCCGGCCGTCGTCGGGACCGGGAACGGGACGCGGATCCTCGAAGACGACCAGCAGGTGACCCTCGACGGCGACAAGGGGACCGTCCGCGCCGGGACCGACGACGAGGCCGAGCCCGGCGAGGAGTTCGAGCCCGTGGAGGCGGCCCGCCCCGAGACGCCGGTGAAGCCGATGACGGCGACGGAAGTGAAGGTGAACGTCTCGATCCCCGAGGCGGCCGAGCGCGCGGCCGCGACGGGCGCCGACGGGGTCGGGCTCCTCCGGATCGAGCACATGGTGCTCTCGCTCGGGAAGACCCCCGAGAAGTACATCGCCGACCACGGCGCCCGCGCGTACCAGGACGAGCTGATCGAGGGCGTCCGCCGCGTCGCCGACGAGTTCTACCCGCGGCCGGTCCGCGTCCGGACCATCGACGCGCCCACCGACGAGTTCCGCGAGTTGGAGGGCGGCGAGGGCGAGCCCAACGAGCACAACCCGATGCTCGGCTGGCGCGGGATCCGGCGGAGCCTCGACAAGCCCGACCCGTTCCGACAGGAGCTCGCGGCGTTCGCGCGCCTCTTCGAGATGGGGTACGACAACTTGGAGGTGATGTTCCCCTTAGTCAACGACGCGAGCGATATCGAGGGGATCAAAGGGCACATGCGCGACTCCGGGATCGACCCCGAGACGCATCGGTGGGGCGTGATGATCGAGACCCCCGCGAGCGCGCTGCAGATCGAAGAGCTCGCGGCCGCCGGCATCGACTTCGCCTCCTTCGGCACGAACGACCTCACGCAGTACACGCTGGCGGTCGACCGCAACAACGAGCACGTCGCCGACCGGTTCGACGAGCTCCACCCGGCCGTGCTCCGTCTGATCGGCGACACGATCGAGACCTGTCGCGAGCTCGGCGTCGACACGAGCATCTGCGGACAGGCCGGCTCGAAGACGGAGATGGTCGAGTTCCTCGTCGACGAGGGGGTCTCCTCCATCTCGGCGAACATCGACGCCGTCCGCGACGTGCAACACGAGGTGAAGCGGACCGAACAGCGGCTCCTCCTCGATTCGGTCCGCTGACCCGGGACGCAACGGTTTCCGACTCACTCGCCCGTCCGAGCTCCCGGTCCCGCTCGCCCGACGCCCGAGAGCGGAACGGGTAAGACCCTCCGCGCTAACGATTTCCTGAATGCAGCAGCCCGAGCCGCAGTCGTTCGACCGGGTGCTCTCCTCGATGTGTACCGAGCCGCACCCCGCGGCGCGGGAGGCGGCCGAGCGCTACCTCGCGACGAACCCCGGCGACCCCGCCACCTACGAGGCGGTCGCGTCGCTGGAGGCGCGCGCGATCGAGCTGCTCGCGACGCTCGCGGACCACCCGACGCCGACCGACGCGGCCGGCTACGTCACCTCCGGGGGGACCGAGGCGAACGTGCAGGCGGTCCGCTCCGCGCGGAACCGCCACGCCGCGAGCGACGCGAACGTCGTCGTCCCCGAGAGCGGCCACTTCTCGTTTCACAAGGCCGCGGAGCTGCTCGACGTCGAGCTCCGGACGGTCCCCGTCGACGACGACTACCGAGCCCGGACCGACGCCGTCGCGGCCGCGGTCGACGCCGCCACCGCGCTGGTCGTCGGCGTCGCCGGCAGCACGGAGTACGGGCGCGTGGACCCGATCCCGGCGCTGACCGAAATCGCTCACGACGCCGGCGCACGCATGCACGTCGACGCCGCGTGGGGCGGGTTCCTCCTCCCCTTCACGGATTACGCGTGGTCGTTCGGCGACGCCCCGATCGACACGCTGACGATCGACCCACACAAGTTTGGGCAGGCTCCCGTTCCCGCCGGCGGGCTCCTCGCCCGGGAACCGGCCGCGATGGATGCGCTCGCCGTCGAAACGCCCTATCTGGAGACCCGATCGCAGGCGACCCTGACGGGCACCCGGAGCGGTGCCGGCGTCGCCGGCGCGGTCGCCGCGATGGAGGCGCTGTGGCCCGACGGCTACCGGGAGGCGGCCGAACGCGCGACCGAGAACGCCGCGTGGCTCGCCGACGCGCTCGCCGAGCGGGGCTACGACGTGGTCGAACCGGCGCTTCCGCTCGTCGCCGCGGCGCTTCCGGAGTCCGAGTTCGACGCGCTCCGGGAGGCCGGCTGGAAGGTGTCGCGCACGGCGGCGGGCGAGCTCCGCGTCGTCTGTATGCCGCACGTGACGCGCGACGCGCTCCGGGCGTTCGTCGCCGACCTCGACCGGATCCGGAAGTGAGCGGGGCCCGACTCGGCGCGCCCTTCCCGGCGGTGAGTCCGATTCACTCCCCGCCGTCGCCGGCGTACGTCTCCAGCGCCGCGAGCCGCCCGTCCGCCACGTCGAAGACGTCGACGAACGCGAACAGCTCGTCGCCGTCGGCGTCCAGTAGCCGCCCGCGGACCGCGACGCCGGGCCCCGCCGGATACACCGCGTCGACGACGTGGGTCGTGTCGGTCGTCGGCCGCTCGTCGCGCATGAACGCCACGAAGCGGTCGCGTCCCTCGAAGGTGCGGTCCGGGCGTCGCTGGACGAACTCCGGGTCGAGCAGGTCCCGGAGCCGTTCGTAATCGCCGGCGTCGAGCGCGTCGTAGTAGGCGCGGGCGAGGCCCGCGGGATCTGTTGTCGGCGGGGCGGTCACGACGCGAGCGCCTCGAACTCCGCGGCGGAGGTGCGAGTCCCCTTCGAGATGACGGCGTCGCCGGGGCGCAGAACCGTGTCGATGTCGTGGCCGATCATCCACCCCTCGTCGGGGCGGCGGATCGCTATCACGCTCGTCGAGACGTCGGTCGTGGGGATCCCGTTCTCCACGGTCGTGCCCGCGAGGGTGCTCCCCTCTCGGACGACCGTGCGCGTGATTATCTCGTCGGACTCTTGGACCGCCATCTCCACGACCGGGTGGACGCCGAGGTCGCGCGTGACGCCCTCGGTGATCTTCACGGCGGCGTCGGAGATCTCCTCGGTGGCGACGCCGAGGTGGATCAGCCCGCGGAGCGAGACGGGGTCGTCGGCCTCCCGCGCGGCGCGGAGTGTCCACGCCTCGAACCGCGACTGGAGCGCGTCGACTTCGACCTCCAGGTTGGACACCTCCTCGGCGAGCGCCTCGTTGTTGAACAGGATCGAGCCGTACGCGAGGTCGACCGCGAGCTCTGAGAGGTTCTTCATCAGCACGATAGAGTCGACCGCGCGCTCCAGATCGTCGATCGCGGGCTCGACCGGCTCGTCCGGCTCGAACGGCTCGCCCGCCAGCTCGGGGTACGCCTCGGCGACGCCCGTCTCCGGACCGCGCAGGAGCGCGACGTCGCCGGCCTCGATCCGCGTCTTCGGCCCGGGGTTGAGTATCCAGTCGTCGTCGCGTCGGATCGCGATGACCCGAACCCCCGTCTCCGACTCCAGGTCGATGTCCTTGAGCGTCCGACCGGCGTAGTCGGAGTCCGGCGCGACGGTGCCGCGAACGAGCGTCTCGACGCCCTCGGTGAGCGCGCCGCGCATCGCGTCCGGGAGGCCGATCTCCTCGGTGACGATCTTCGCGATGTCGCCCGCGGCGTCGGAGATCTTGTCGGCCGCGCCGACCACGCCGAGCACCGGCGCGAGCGTCTCGGCCTCGTCGGGGCTCCGGGCCGCGAGCATGAGGCTCATCCGTGCGCGCATCTGGAGGATGTCCATTCGGTGTTCGAGCTCGACGACCTCCTCGGCGATCGTCGGGCTTCCGTGGAGCACCGCCGAGTACGAGAGATCGATAAGCAGCTCGGCGGTGTCTTTCATCTCCACGAGCAGGTCCTTCACGCTCGTCGGCTTGTAGCGAACCGAGAGCGGCTCGTCCCGCCCGTCGAATCGTCCCATGCGAACACCCTCTCCGGCGCCGAGTAAAAGGCTTGTCACGGTGCGTTCGCGCCGGTTCTCCTCGTCGGAAGCGCCCCGGGATCAGGCCGCCTCGCCGGCGACGTAGGCGGGCGAACTCACCGGATCGTCGTCTCCGTCTGCCTCCCCGTCGGGCGACGGGGAGTCGGCCGGCACGGATCGGGCGAGATCGACGAGCGCGAGCCACTCCAGCAGCCGGGCCGCCCGGTCGCGCCACGTCGCCTCCCACTCCGGGTCGCGGGCCCGGTCGTGCCGCGGGACGGAGTCGCGGGTCGCCTCGAACAGCGCGTCGGGCGTGAGGGGGGCTTCGGGCGCCGCCGCTCGCAGGGCCGCGATCGCCTCCGGCGCGTGGAGGACGCCCTCGGTGAGCCCCTCGCGAACGAGTTCTGGGGTCGGCTCGGCGTCGGCTCGGACGAACCCCCGGGACGTCTCCCGCACGAGTTCGAGGGCGCGGAGGAACGCGAGCCAGTCGTTCGCGACCCGACGGTCGGAGAGGCCACACCGGTCGCGGAGGCGGGCGCAGCAGTCGTCGGTGCTCCCGGGGACGAGCGGGACCGCCCGCTGGAGCTCTCGGAGGTCGTCGAGGGCGGCCGGGGGCTCGGGGACGGGTTTGAGTCGCATCGGCGTCGATTACGACCGGATCAGCGGTAGTCGAACGACTCGGCGAGCAGCGCCTCGTCCGTCTCGCCGACGGTGTAGACGGGGCCGTCGACGACGTCGACGGTGACCGTCGCGGGCGCGAAGACGGCCTCGTCGACCTCGTAGAAGTCCCAGTCCGCGTCCTCGAACACCTCGACGAAGGGAGTGCCGTACTCCTCGCGGGCGGTCGAGACGATCCGGTCGAACCGGTCGTCGTCGCGCGCGACCTGCAGGTGGACCTCGCCGCCGTAGGCTAAGGCGTCGTTCGTCCGGCCCATCGCGAGGTCCTCGTCGCGGGTCACCGGCGCCATCGGCGCGGCGCCCGAGGCGTGGAGCACGTCGGTCGGCTCGTAGCCGAGCTCCAGGAGGCGGAAGACGGCGAGCTCCGCGGCGCGGGCCGCGGTGGCGACCGAGCCGGCGGTCGAGCCGGTCGCGTACGCCGGGAGGAAGACCCCCTCGGGGTCGACCTCGGCGAGGTCGGCGACGTGCTCGGCGACCTCCTCCGTCGGGAGCGCGGTCGATTCGACGGCGAGCGTGGCGAACTCCGAGGAGTCGTAGTAGCCGACGCGCTCGAACTCCGCCTCTTCGCCGACGAGCGCGCGGGCGGGGCCGGAGCCGAGCCCCTCGTAGCCGGACTCGAAGCCGAGCTCCCAGCCGGCCTTCTGCGAGCAGAGCAGGGCGATCGCGGGGTGGTCCGTCGACAGCTCGACGTACTGGCGCGGCGCGCCCGCGACCTCGCCCATGCGGGTGCGGAGGTTCGCGAGGCCGGCGGTCTGAATCTCGGCGAGCAGCAGCCCCGCCTCGACGCCACCGGCGGCGTCGATCCCGAAGTCGACGACGGTGGCGCCGTTCTCCAGCTCGTAGCCGACGACGTCGAGCTCGCCGGCGAAGTCGAGCGCCTCGTCGACGAGCTCGATCGCCGTCCGATTGATGCTTTCCATGGCCGATACTTCTCGCTCCCCGGTTAAGGGGTTTGTCTGTTGGCGTCGCCGGTCGAGCGACGGCGGCCGCCCGCTCCGGTCGGCCGCCGTCACCTCCCCCGGTCGTTGCCGCCCGCTCCGGTCAGTCGTCGTTGCCGGCTGAGAGCGGTTCGATACGGAAGACGTACTCCTCGTACGCGCTGTCGAGATTGGCCGGGGCCTCCGCGGCCGTGTGGTCCGCACAGAGGAGCGCGGTCGCCTCCACGGCGCCCTTTCCGGTCTCCTCCTGATACCGCTCGGTGACCTCGAACGCGGCGGGCTCGGTACACCCCCGCCGATAACACGCCACCGGGCCGTCGTCCGGCGGCTCCGTCTCGTCGCCGCGCTCGCGGGCCTCCGAAATATCGCGTTCGATCTGTCGGCGCTCCTCGTCGCGTGCCTGCTTGTCGCGCCCCGATTTGGTGTCTGGCATACCTGATCCGTCACGCCTCGCAGTGATAATAGTACGGCCGGCGCGACGGATCGGATCCGGGGGCGGTCCGCAACGTCGCGTTACCAGAACCCGCCGTCTGAGTCGCCGGCGTTCCCGCCGCCGCTCGGCCCGGTCGGCCCACGCGGCCCGCTCGGCCGCGGGTCGGGGTCGATCTCGACCAGTTCGCTCTCGGCGCGCGGGTCGACCTCGCGGCCCTCGTCGTACCGAACGAAGGAGAGGTAGAACGGCTCGCCGCAGCCCGCCTCTGCTCCGCCCTCGCCGTCGTCGCCCGCCTCGGCCTCGCCGCCGCTATCGACCTCGCCGCCAACGCCGCTATCGACCTCGCCGCCGACATCCGTCCCGCGCACTCCGTCGTGCGGGTCCCAGATGACCTCGTCGCTCTCGCCGCAGACGAACCGGACGCCGTCGACGCCGTCTTGGTCCTCGAACGGCTCTGCGGGGGCGGCGTACGTCCAGCCTTCGAACGGATACGGCGTCACGGCCTTGTCCGCGAGGTAGCCGTCGCGTTCGAGCCCGACGAGCGTCCCGCAGTGCGGGCAGTAGTAGGTGACCGGATAGCTCATGGTGACGGTACGGGCGCTGGTTTTATACGCTCGTCGGCGACACCGCCCGCGTCCGGATCAACATATTCACTATAGCCCGTCACAAACCGGGTTGTATGAGCTCGGACGACGTCTCCCGGCGCGCGTTCATACGGACCGCGGGCGGCGCGACCGCTGCCGCCGGGGCGGCGACGGCGACGGCGGGGACCGCGGCGGCACAGGAGGAACAGCCGGTCTGGCCGAGCGGGGCCAGCAGCGGGAACGTCGGGTCGTATCGGGACGCCCGCGGCGAGAGCGATGTGACTGTGTCGGTCGGCGCCGGCGACCAGGGGCTCGCGTTCGACCCGACTCTGCTCTGGGTGGACACGGGCACCACGATCACCTTCGAGTGGACCGGGAACGGCGGCGCGCACAACGTCCAGAACGTCGAAGGGCCGGCCGGCCTCGCCAGCGGCGATCCGGTCGGCGAGGAGGGGTACACCTACGAGTACGAGACGAGCGAGGAGGACGTCGGCATCACACACTACCACTGCGTTCCCCACACCGCCGTCGGCATGCACGCCGGCCTCGCCGTCGGCGAGGACATCGAGACGGAATCGACCGGCGGCGGTGGCGGCTCGAACGCCGTCTTCGTCCCGCAGGGCGCCCGCGCGCTCGGCATCGCGACGTTCATCGCGATGGTGAGCACGCTCGGGCTGGCGTTCGTCTTCATGAAGTACGGCGGCACGATCACCCAGGAGGAGTAGTCGGCGTCCACCGCGGCCGTCGCACGGCCGCGCCGCTCCTCGCTGTCGTCGTTGACCTGTTCGGCCCTGTTTCAGTTCACTCGCCGACGAGCTCCCGGTACGTCGAGACGTACCGGTCCAACACCGGGTCGTGGTCGTACTCCGAGAAATCGGGTTCGACGGTCCGCCGCGGGAGGTCGCCGACGGCGACGAACTCGTCCGCGAGCTCGGCCGGGCTCGTGACGAGGCGCCCGCGCTCGCGGCCCTCCACGAGCTCGTGGGCGCTGGAGTCCGCTTGATACTCGACGAGGGCGACGCAGCCGCACGCGAGCGCCCACAGCAGCTCCGTCGCGAACGTCTCCCACGTCGCCGTCGCGGCGACGACGTGGGTGCCCTTGAAAATCTCGACCCGCTCGCGACGCGGGAGGTCGCCGAGGAACGACACGCGGTCGGCGATCCGGAGGTCGCTCGCGATCGCCTCGATCCGCCCGCGCTCCGGGCCGTCGCCGACGACCGCGGCGGTCCAGTCGCGCCCGCGCAGCTCCGCGAGGCCGAGCAGGAACGTCTCGACGTTGGCGTGGCGGTCGAGGTGTCGGGCGTACACCGCGTCGAACCGGTCGTCGACGTCGGCGGACTCGACGAGGTCGAAGTCGACGCTCTCGGGGACGACCCGCACGTCGTCCCCGTCGGCGCCGTGCTCGCGGACTTGCGTCTTCGTCGTCCGCGAGGGGGTCGTCACCCCGTCGGCGCCCGTGGCGAGGAACCGGTAGCGTCGGGCGGCGTCGGCGGGGTGGTCGCGCCACCAGTCGACGACGACCGGCGTCCGCGCCCGCGTTCCCGCGGGCGTCGCGGCGGTCCCCGGCGGTGGCG
>NZ_JARANT010000076.1 GCF_029889805.1 Halorubrum sp. Boch-26
CGGGGTGCCCGCGAGGGGGCGTCAGAGGGGAGTACCGCGAGGCGCGGGCCCCGCGCCGACGCGCCGGGGCGTCACTCCGCCATCGCCGTCTCGCCGATCGGCGGGTCGGTGCGGATGACGGCGACGACGAGGAGCGCGGCGACGAGACAGACGCCCGCGAGGAGCGTCCAGCTCGCGCGGTAATCGAGCGTGTCGGCGAGGTAGCCGAACGCCGGGGGCGCGAACAGCGCTCCGGCAGTTAACGCCAGCTGGCAGCCGGCGGTCGCGCTCCCCATCCGGTCGGGGGAGACGAGCGTCGCCATACAGGAGTAGTAGACGCCCGTGAACCCGAGCACGAAGAAGCCGAGCGCCGCGAAGGCGATCCCCGCGTTCGCCGGGGTCGACGTGCGGGCCACGACGAGGAACAGGCCAGCGCTGGCGACGGTCTGGACGAGGAGGATCCCGCCGATCCGGGTCTGGGGGTCGCCGGGGAGCGCGTCGGAGAGCCAGCCGCCGAGGAGCCGACCGCCGCTCCCGAACAGCTGCACGACCGCGAGCACGACGCCGCCGAAGGCGACCGACCCGCCGATCGACTCCTCGACGTAGAGCACGGTGTATCCCGTGGTCGTGAACAGGGCGGCGCCGAGGAACAGCCCGGAGACGGCCAACAGCACGTACGCCCGGTTGGCCGCCAGCCCGCGGAGGTCCGGATAGCTGGCCGTGCCGCCGCTCTCGCCGCGGTAGAGCGCGTAGAATCCGACCGCGACGACGACACCGAGGACGGCGGCGATCAGAAAGCCGACCTCCCAGAAAAAGTATCCGGCGAGTCCCGTGACGAGCAGGGCGCTGATCCCGCTGCCGCCGGTGACTCCGACCTGTTTGATTCCCATTGCGGTGTTCTGCCTGCCGGGCGCGACGCTGTCGTACACGGCCTTGTTCGTCCCGGGCATCGCAGTGCTGTACACCGATCCGAGAAGGAAGACAGCCGCCAAGAGGAGCGCGTACGACGACGCGCCCGCGACGAGCAGCATCCCGGCAGAGAGTCCGACGAGCCCGAGCGAGAGGGTGCGTCGCTCGCCGAATCGGTCCGTGAGCGCGCCGACCGGCAGGAGGAACGTCGCGTAGCCGAGCGTGAGCGTCGTGACGACGATGCCGACCTCGAACCGCGAGAGCGCGAACGCGTCCCGGAAAAACGGCGTGGCCGCGAAGACGGTGTAGTAACAGATGCTCGCCGACACCTGCCAGAGGGTGACGAGCGACACCGTCCGCCAGTAGCTGCGGTCCATCCACCGTCAGCCACCGCAGCCCGTTTCATAAGCGGTCCGCTCTCGGCAATCGGCGGACGTGACGGCGACGCGGTGGGAGCGGCGGCGCTCGACGCGAACCCTTATGCGACGCCCCGGTTCACGTCAGCCCATGCCACGAGACTGGCGCGACTCCGTCGATCTCACCGAACGACAGGCGCTCGTTCGGCGGAGCATCCGCGACCTCTGTTCGGCGTTCGACGACGAGTACTGGCGGGAGCGCGACCGCACGGCGACGTATCCGCAGGAGTTCGTCGACCGACTCGCCGCGGACGGCTGGCTCGGCATGCTGATCCCGGAAGAGTACGGCGGCGTGGGGATGTCGACGAGCGAGGCGGTGGTGATGATGGAGGAGATCGCCGCGAGCGGCGGCGGCTTCGCCGCCCCGCAGGCTATCCACGGCGGGATCTACAACTCCGTGCCGATCGTGAAGTACGCGGACGAGAGGCTGAAATCGGAGCTCCTCCCGAAGGTCGCCGCCGGCGAGGAGACGATTCAGGCGTTCGGGCTGACCGAACCGAACGCCGGCTCCGACTCGACGGCCATGGAGACGCGGGCCCGGCGCGAGGGCGACGAGTACGTGATCGACGGCGAGAAGGTGTGGATCTCGCGGGTCGAGAACAGCGACTACCTCGTGTTGATGGCGCGGACGACTCCCCGCGAGGAGGTCGAGAAGCGCACCCGCGGGATCTCGATGATCCTCGTCGATCTTGAGGACGCCTACGCCGACGGGCTCGACATCGAGCAGATTCCGAAGACGGCGAGCCGCGCGGTCCACTCGTATCAACTCTACTTCGACGATGTGCGCGTGCCGACTCGGAACCTCATCGGCGAGGAGGGGGAAGGGTTCTACCAAGTGCTCGACGGCCTCAACGAGGAGCGGCTCGTGATCGCCGCCGAGTGTCTCGGTCTCGGCGAGACGGCGCTCGAAAGCGGGATCGACTACGCGAACGAGCGGGAGGTGTTCGGCGGCCCGATCGGCGCGAACCAAGCGATTCAGCACCCGCTCGCCGAGGCGTACGCCGACCTGCTCGCCGCGAAAAAGGTGATCTACGACGCCGCCGACCGGCTCGACGACCTCGACCGGACCGAGGCGGGCGCCGAGGCGAACGTCGCGAAGTACCTCGCGGCCGAGGCGGCGTTCGAAGCCGCCGACGCCGCGGTCCAGACCCACGGCGGCTTCGGCGTCGCCCGCGAGTACGACGTGGAGCGGTACCTCCGCGAGGCCCGCCTGACCCGGCTCGTGCCAGTGACCCAGCAGCTCGCGCTCAACTACCTCGGCGAACGCGTGCTCGGGCTCCCGCGGTCGTACTGAGTCGGCCGTTCGGAGTGTCGGAACCGTTGAGATCGGGGTTACAGTTTCGTCGACAGGGGTACGATACGCAACCGACAGGAATCGGCTGCGACGATCGCAGAGAGACAACGGTGCGGCCGGCGCGCGCTTCCGAGTGGCCGATAGGCCACGAGGAGCGCGTGCGAGGGAGTCGCTCGCCTGCGGCGAGCGACGAGGCTGGGGCTTTGGAGGCGATCCCCGTCGGTCCGCTGTCAGCGATTTATAAGCGAACGGCTGCGGCTCTCCGAGCATTCTCAGTGGAAACACGAAGAGACGCGTTCAGCGAAGCCGAACGCTCCTGTTCTGCTGACCGAGAGACGAAACCGTCCGGTCGGGCTCCGTTCGCGGTGTCGCCTACCGCTTCCGGCCGGAGAGCGCCCCGGCCGCGCCGCGGAGCGTCCGGAGCGGATTCGGCCGACCGACGACTGCCTGGAGGACGTACAGCGCCAAGACGGCGGCGATCGCCCCGATCTGGACGGTCTGCATCGGGTGGACCATCGCCACCACGCCGGCGACGAAGAAGGCGACGCGGAGGCCGTACGTCTGCCCGCGACCGAAGACGAACCGGTAGTTGATCCCGTGGATGATCGCCAGCGCGCCGACCATCGCGAGGGCCCCGGCCGACAGGGAGGCGTACGTGAACGCCCCCGAGACGAGCTCCGGGTGGTAGACGAACGCGAAGGGAAGCACGAACAGCGGCGCCGAGATGCGCAGCGCCTCCCGACAGCTCCCCCAGAAGCCTCCGCCGGAGATACCGCAGGTGACCGCGACGCAGGTCGCGATCGGCGGCGTCAGCCCGGCCAGGATCGCGGCGTAGAACACGAAGAAGTGCGCCGCGATCTCCGGAACCATGAACTGGCTGATGAGCGTCGGCGCGACCAACAGCGCGACGACCGTGTACGCCGCGGTCGTCGGCATCCCGAGTCCGAGGATGATACAGATGATCATCGCTAGCACGAACGCGACGATCGGAATCCCGCCCGACAGGTCGAGCAGCGTGAGCGAGATCGCCGTCGGCACGCCGGTCGCCATCAGGATGTCGACGACGCCGTTGATCGCCGCGAGGATGATCGTGACCGGCGCGACGACGATGACGCCCTCGCGGAACCCGTCTACCGTCTGTTCGAGCGTCTCGAACAGCGCTTCCGTGTTGCTCTCGCCGCGAACCACCGCCTGAATCTGGGGGATCCCGATCCCGAAGGCGATCATCGACACCGCCGTGTACAGCGCGGCGGTCATCACGGTGTACTGTAAGATACCGAGGATGTAGATCAGGATGAGAAGCGGGACCCCGTATTTGACTGACTCCAGCAGCATCGTACTCCGGTCCATCGATTCCCCGATGAGCCCGTCCATCTCCGGATTCTCGATCTGGGGGGCGGCCACGTAGTGGACCGCGATCGTGATCGAGACGACGAGGATGGCCGCCGGGATCAGCCCGGCAATAATGACATCGACGTAGGTGATCCCGGTGATGAGCGACGCCATGATGAACGCGCCGGCGCCCATCACTGGCGGGAGCACCTGCCCGGACGTGGAGGCGACCGCCTCGATGCCGCCCGCCGTCTCGGGTTTGATCCCGTTCTTTTTCATCAGCGGGATGGTGAACGAGCCGGTCATGCCGGCGTTCGCGGTCTGGCTCCCGTTAACGGAGCCGATGACCGCGCTGGCGACGACCGCGGTCTGGGCGATGCCGGAATCGACGTACTTGGCCGAGCGCACCGCGAGCCGGAGAATGAGATCGAACGCGCCGTACGCCTTCAACAGCCCGGCGTACAGCAGGAAGAGAGCGATCCACGCCGCCACGAGGCGGGTGAGGAACCCGTAGAACCCGTCGACGCTCACCACGAGGATCCGGAGCATCCGCGTGCCGGAGAGCCCGCCGTGGCTCAGGGCGCCGGGCATGAACGGGCCGGCGAACCCGTAGCCGATCCCGATGAGAACGACCGCGAGGAACGTCATTCCGAACGACCGCCACGTCAGGTAGATCATCGCGAGCGTGAACGCGAACGCCATCATGAGCTGCGGCTCGGTCGCGCGTCCGACCGTGTTGATCGCGACCTCTTGGTAGTTCACGAAGAGGTACCCGCTGGTCCCCAGTGAGATGAGCCCGGAGCCGACCAACAGCGCCACCTCGCCCCAGTTACGCTCGATGAGCGGGTCGTCGAGCTCGGAGATCACGTACAGTCCGAGGATGCCCCCGAGGAACGCGACGGCGTACTGCCCGCGGGGCATCAGCTGGGTGTACGAGTACCACATCACGATCATCCAGAACGGGATCGAAAAGGATATCAGCGCCATCCGGAGGCGTTCCTCGATCCCGGAGCCGAGCCGGAAGATGAGGGCCGACACACCTGCGACGCCGAGCGTCGCGCCGATCCCGAGGATCGCCGTCCCCGAGTCCTCGATGGCGGTCGCGGTCGCGGCCGGATCGTCGAACAGGAGCTGCGGGAGCGCGGCGCCGTACGCCCCCGACAGGAAGTTGGGGACGATCAGGGTCGGCAGGAAGATGATGAGGAACCAGAATGGCAACGAGAGGAGGTACAGCCAGAGCTGTCTCCGCCCTCGGTCGCCGGGGGCGAGCTCGAGCGACTCTTGCTCGTCGAGCAGTCCCGCGTCTGGGTCCTCAGGCGGGTCTATCGGGTCGGTCGGATTGTCGGGGTTAGTGGCCATCCGTCGTGAAAGATCGGGAGTTCGGGGTTGTTACGCGGTCGGTGCTACTCGTCGCCGCGGCTCCAGGAGTCGTCCCAGACGCCGTTCTCCTCGAAGAAGTCGGCGACCCCGGCGTGAACGTCGATCTCGGGGATGACCGTCTGCGTCATCGCCTCGGGCGAGTACTCGAGCGTCGTCGGGTCGGACTCCCGCAGCGTGTCCTCGTGTTCGAGCGCGAGCCGGCAGACCTCCTCGGTCGCGCGCGCCGAGATCTCGGGGCTGAACGCCCACTGGCCGGCGAGCGACCAGGCGGTCAGCGTGTCGGTGTACGCGGTGACCTCCTGCTCGTACCCGTACGGCTCGACCTCCTCTAAGATCGCGCCGGGGTGGTCCTCGACGACCTGCTTGAACTCGTCGTCGACCTCCAGCAGATTCAGTCCGCCGCCGCTGCGCACGTCCACCTCCTGACACCAGCCGGAGAGGTTGACGCCGTTGGCGCCGTACAGACAGAGCGCGTCGACGCGGCCCTCCTCGACGGCGCCGGGGATGTCGCCGGTGTCAACGTTGAGGATATCGTTCGGCTCCCAGAGGCCGGCCTCCTGGAGGATCTCCTCGGTGAGCAGCCGCGTTCCGAACCCGGGCTGGATCGGATAGATCGTGTAGCCGCCCTCGCGGAGGTCGGAGACGGACTCAACCCCGCTCCCATCCAGTCCGACCCAGTGGATCTGCAGCGACGTGAACAGGAACCCCTGGTTCGGGAGGGTCTCAACGGGATCGTCCGCGAACGGACCCTCCTCGTTGAGCGCCTTCGACAGCGAGTTGTTGTCGACGCCCATCGACGGGATCTGCCCGTTGTCGTACTCGTAGAGGTTCGCCGTCCATCCCTGCGTCTCTTGGACGGAGATGTTGAGGAAGTCGCTGTGCTGCGAGGCCGCGCGGGCGAGCGCCTGTCCCGCCGCCTGCGTCGAACTACCGGTCGAGGTGCCGCCGATCGTGATCGTGACGTCACCGCCGCCGTCACCGCCGTCGGAACCGTCGCCGCCGTCCGAACCGTCGCCGCCATCCGAACCGTCGGAACCGTCGCCGCCGTCGCCGCCCGAACAACCTGCGAGCCCGACGACGCCGAGCGTAGCCGCACCCTTCACAACGTCGCGTCGACTCGTGTTATCACCATCTATCATGTGATTTCAAACTCTGCTCCGATTTATAAAAGCGTGTCGCCAGTGGATAGAATTTTTGAGCCGCAAGGCCAGGCGCGATAGATCAAACTACGAACCGAGTTAATCGGGTGATATTATTTTGTGTCGTTAGATGGAAAATAGAGAGCGGTCGATAGACAGATCAGGCTACTGCCACGAAAAGGCGGTGTCGAGGTCGTGCGGCGTGTTTCCCCCCTCGGCCGCGGCACGCTCGCGATACGCGTCGAGGTCCTCGCGGAACGACGGGTCAGCCACCCCGACGAGCGTCTCGGCCCGCTCGCGCGGCGAGCGTCCGCGGAGGTCCGCGACGCCGTGTTCGGTGACGATCACGCTCGCGTCGTGCTCGGTGTGGTCGACGTGGGGTGTCAGCGGGACGATCCGGGAGACGTCGCCGCCGACGGCGGTCGACGAGAGCGCGACGACGCCGAGCCGGCAGTTCCGCGCGAAGTCGCCGCCGCCGCCGATCCCGTTGACGACCCGGGTACCGCCGATGTGGGTGGCGTTCACGTTGCCGTACAGATCGACCTCGACGGCGCTGTTCACGCCGACCACGCCGAACCGGTCGATCAGTTCGGGGGCGTTCGAGACGTCCGCCGGCCGCAACACCACGTCCTCCGCGTAGCGCTCGACGTCCTCGAAGAGGCGTTCTTGTCCCTCGGCGGACAGCGCCAGCGACGTCGCGCTCGCGCCGCGGAGGTCGCCGGCGTCGAGCATGTCGAGGAGCCCGTCCTGCACGACCTCGCCGACGTACGACACCGGGCGGTCGCCGAAGTCGACGTCGGCGAGCGCGCCCATCAGAGCGTTTCCGAGGCTCCCGACGCCGAACTGGAGGTTCGCCGCCTCGTCGAACAGCGGGTTCCGGTCCAGTTCGGCCTCCAGAAACGCGCCGAGGTTGGCGGCGATCGCCTCGTCGGTCGGGGAGACCTCGCGGAACTCGTAGGGGTCGTCCGGGCGGTCGGTCTCGACGACGGCCGCCAGCTTCGCGGGGTCGAACCGGACCGCCGGGCCGCCGGTCTCGCCGAGGGGATCGTCGAGCGGGATCGGGTCCCGATGCGGCGGGTCGTCGCGGACGTGGACGTCGTGGACGCGGGCGAGCTCGACCGGCTGCGCGCGGTTCACCTCGACGACCAACCGGTCGGCGGCGCCCACGTACGCCGGGGTGTGCCCGACCGAGGTGGACGGGACGAGCCAGTCGGGGCCGACCGCGACCGCCTCGACGACGGCGATCGACTCGCCGCGCATGCCGGCGCGGAGCCCGCCGAACCGCACCTCGTCGGCGAGCCGCGAGATGTGACGGTCGTGGAACTGGATCCGGCCGTCGTTAGCGGCCGCACGCGAGGTCTCGTTCGGGACGAACGGGTACCGGCGGGCCATGTCTCCCGACTCGACGAGCGCGCGGTCGATCTCGTCGCCGACGCCGCCGCCGGAGACGACGGTGAGCTCGCGGGCGTCGGCGGCCGCCGCCAGCGCCTCGGGGACGAGCTTGGGGTACCCGACGCCGCCGAAGCCGGAGACGAGCAGGGTCGCGCTCTCGGGGACGAGCGCTGCCGCCTCCGCGGGCGAGGCGATCGGCAGGTCCCCGCCGAGTCGGACGTCGGGGACCGGATCGCTCGCGGTCGGCGCGCCGGGGCCGTCGGTCCCGGGCGTCACTCCAGGTCCTCCGGCTGCGTGCCGATCCCCTCGGGCCATCCCGTCGGCCGCGCGGCGCTCGGTTCGGCGTGCGACCGCTTCAGCACCATCGGCGTGCGCTCCAAGGAGAGCACGAGATCGTCGTGCTGGTTGTACGCGCGCAACTCGGTGGTGACGATACCGACGTGGTCGCGGGAGGAGGACTCGCGCTTGTCGAGCACCTCGGACTCCGCGAACAGCGTGTCGCCGTGGAAGACGGGCGCGTGGTGGCGGATGTCGTCGTAGCCGAGGTTCGCCGTGGCGTTGGCGCTCACGTCGATGACGCTCATCCCGACCGCGAGCGCGATGACGAAGGTGCCGTCGACGAGGCGCTCGCCGAACTCCGTCTCGGCCGCGTACGCCTCGTTGAAGTGCATCGGGTTGAGGTTCATCGAGAGGTTGGTGAACCAGACGTTGTCCGTCTCGGTCACCGTCCGGCCGTACGGGTGTTTGTACACGTCGCCGACCGCGAAGTCCTCGTAGTACCGCCCCTCCCACCCGCCGACGAGCCGGCGGTCGGCCCCGCCGTCGGTCGCGGCGTCGGCGTCCGTCGCGCCGCGCCCGCCGGCCGTGTCCGATTCCCCGCGGTCGTGTGCATCGCTGTCGCGAACCATACCGGCTACCGACGACCACGGATTAAAAGAGGGTTGTGTTCGCGGGCCTCATCGCTCCGACTACGCGAAGTTGATCGACGTGTACAACAACAGCCCGACGGAGACCACGGTGACGAGCACCAGCCAGCCGATCATGATCGCGCCCATCTGGCGATGCGAGAGGTTCTGTCCCTCGAGTATCTCTGAAACGCCCATGCTCCGACCGATTCGCCGAGAGTATTTAATGGCTTTCAACGGGACGGGATCGACGTGGACGACCGCGATTACCACTCGACGTACGCGAGGTACTCGACGCCCTCGTACGCGAGCAGCCACGTGCCGTAGAAGTCGTCCACGTCGATCCCGTCGTGTTCTCGGATCCGGTCGACCACCGACCGGAAGGCGTCGTCGTCCTCGAAATACGCCCCGTCGATCGCCTCCTCGACGACCGCGCGCTCGGCCTCGGAGAGCCCCGAGAGCGCGAACAGGTACCGGTCTCGCACTCGGTCGGCGAACGACTCGACGCCGGGGGCGACCGCGGTGACCTCGTACCGGTACTCGACCTCCGAGGCGGTGCGGGAGTCCACCGCAACCCGGTACCGCTCCCCGTCGTAAACGATCACGTCGTATCGCCGCTCCGGGACGAACGCGGAGTCGTTCCCGACCGCCTCGGCGGAGCCGTAGCCGACGCCGACATCGTACCCCTCGCCGGTCGGCAGATCGGACTCTGAGAAGATCTCGTCGAGCCGCCGACGGTCGGTCTCTGGGAGGTCCTCGTACGCGATCTCGCCGATCTCGGGAGTCGGGTCCGCCGGGTCGACGTCGACGAGGACCTCGTACACCGTCACCTCGCTGCTCCCGATCCGAGTCTCGGAGACCTCGTAGAAGGCGCCGTCGACCCGGACCGTGCTCGTCCGGTCGAACAGCTCGTACCGGCCGCGACGCGTGGCCGAGCCGTCGTCGCGGGCCGACGCGACGACCTCGTACTCCTCGGACCCTGGGTCCGGCGCCGTCGACACCGAGTCCGCGATATCGTCCGCCGTCGCGTCTTCGAAATCGAGGACCACGGACGGGTGGCCACACCCGGCGAGGGCGACGGAGAGGAGGGCGGTTCCGCTCGCGAGGACCTGGCGGCGTCGCATAGGCGGACGTGACAGCCACACGAAACGAAAGCGTTGCGGTTCGGTGGAGTTCGACTCGGAGAGCGAACTGCTTCCAGTTCTCGGTTGGTCCCGTGTCGCTACTCAGTTGTCGCGCCAAGTTCGATCTTCCGGAGGTTAGCGCGCTCAAAGGTCGTATAATCACCCCTCACGTCAACGGGGTTTCTCTTACGCCCCCTAATTTTCACCGTTGATATTTGTGGCAGTAACTACATAAGCGGATCCTCCCTACCGGGTAGTAACCAGCTAACCGATCGGAACGGAGAGCCGTTTCGTCGGTGGACCGCTGGGTTCAATCAATGAAACCAAGCAACCTGTTCAATTCGGACGACCGTGCAGTGAGTCCCGTTATCGGAGTCATACTCATGGTCGCAATCACCGTGATTCTGGCCGCCGTCATCGGGACGTTCGTGCTCGGTCTCGGCGACTCGCTCGGCGACAGTCAACCGACGGCGCAGCTCAGCGTAGATGTCACAACCAACGACACAGGCGACACCGGTACGATCACTATTGAGCACGGCGGTGGGGATCCGATCGATTCGGGGGCGCTTCAAGTGAGCGTTTCGGGTAACGGAACGTCTGAAGCAACCAATCAATTCGATGATCGGTTTACTGTTGGCGATATATATGAAGCAGACTTTGATGGCAGCACGACTGGTGTTGATGTCAACGCTAACGATGAGATCCGTGTTCGTATAATTCACAGTGAAAGTGAATCGATCCTACTAGACCGCACAATCGAAGTTAATAACGGTGTCTCCCACGGTGAGACCCTGACCTTCAACCCAGTCTAACTACGAATAATTAGGCGTATCAACGCCACCAATTTTTTATTTGCGTCCGATACTGAAATCCGATGACTGACGTGTTACAGAGTTCCTGAATAGTCACGGGATCGTACTCGTCGCGAGCATCTCGAATATTCTTCTCGCTCTCCACCAAGTGAGCAAGCGCAGCGTCGATCACGACGCCCATCGGTGGGTCGTCATCAGGACCGCCAGCCACGATCTCGCTCGCCTTTTCGAGCTGACGTTCGCGTTCGTCGGTGAGCTTGAGACTGGTACGACAGGTCATTCATAACCCTCCGTATGCACGGGAGGCACGATCCCGTTGATCTTGATAGACCGACTCGGCTCTGTTCTTATAACCCTCGGCGTAGACGACGACGGGCGGCGCCGATCGCCTCGGAAGCCCGAACGAACGGTGTCATCCCGACAGCCCTCCGTTCCACGGTTCGCCGGCGTTGCGGGCGGGACTCGTCCGCGGGTCCGGCGTCGACACGTCCTTCCCGGCCGCGCTCCCCTCGCAGATCCGGACCCACGAGTCGCACTCGGGGCAGCGGTGGGCGCGATCGTCGGCGTCGCCGTGAACCCGACCGAATCCCGGCGGCAGGTGGGCACCACAACTGAGACAGTCGTGAACCGGCTCCGCGTCGAGACGGATCACCGAACCACCTCCGCTTCACTACGGATCAGTCCCGACGGCGCCGGGGTGCAACGGAACTCGCGGCGGACTCTCTCAGCGGCTCCGCTCGCGAGTATATATGCGGAATCGCGGACTCGGGAGTAGAACGGCTGAGCCTCGGCTCCTCGGTCCTGAGGAGTCGAGTAAAATTCAGATGGACTCGCGGGGATTTGAACCCCGGGCCTCTTCCTTGCGAAGGAAGCGATCTGCCGCTGATCTACGAGCCCGCACCCGGAACCAATCGCCGTTCGTATTTGTACCTTACCTTTCGACGACCTGCACGCGGATGATTCGCAGGCGGCGGCCGTCACGGCCCGTGACGAACCGCCGACATCGACGGGATTAGGTGCCCGTCGGCCCGAAGTACACACGGAGCTTTTCCCGCGTCGGTAGCTTGATACCGAAACTAAACCAGATTAACGTTTTTGGGAAGCATCCTATATCCGTTACACTTTTGCGTGCGTGCGGCTCAGATCGAGGTATGGCAGAAGCGACGGCGACGACGGACCCCGACCCGGCCGCGATCGCGGCCCTGAAACACGTCGGGCTCGTCGGCGGCCTGACCGAGACGAAGGTGTCGTGTGCGGCGATGGGCGACCGGCTCGACGCCTCGACACAGACCGCCTCCCGGCGGCTCCAGACCCTCGAATCCGCGGGGTACGTCGAGCGCGACGTGGTCGGCGACGGCCAGTGGGTGCGCGTCACGGACGCGGGCGAGGCGGCCCTCCGCGCCGAGTACGCCGACTATCGCCGGCTGTTCGAGAGCGACGTCGAGCTCGTCCTCCGCGGCGCCGTCACCGGCGGGATGGGCGAGGGACGCCACTACATCACCCTGCCCGGCTACGCCGAGCAGTTCCGGTCGCGGCTCGGCTACGAGCCGTTTCCGGGGACGCTCAACGTCGACCTGAGCGAGGAGAGCGTCCGGCGCCGCGGCGAGATGGCCGGCATCGACGCGGTCCCCATCGACGCGTGGGAGGACGAGGACCGGACCTACGGCGCGGCCTCGTGTTACGGCGTCGCCCTCGTCGCCGGCGACGAGCGCTACGAGGAGGTCCACGCGATCGTCCCCGACCGGACCCACCACGACGACGACCAGCTGGAGCTCATCGCGCCCGAGCGCCTCCGCGACGCGCTCGCGCTCGACGACGGCGACGAGGTCGAGGTCCGCGTGACCGCGACGAGTCGGGCGGACGAGGCCGGCGAGGGCGCTACGGGGGACGAAACGAGCGAGGGCGACGCCGCCGACGGCGAGACCCCGGAGGTGGCCTGATGCGCGCCGACGTCGACGGCGACGCGGAGACGACCGTCGATGCAGGTGGCTCGTGTACGCCGCTGCCGCTGCCGCCGATACTCCTGGTGGAGGTCTCGGA
>NZ_JARANT010000077.1 GCF_029889805.1 Halorubrum sp. Boch-26
CGGCGTGGTGGAGGGCGCTCGTCGCGCCCGGGACCGCGAGGCGCGCGACCGCGGCGAGGGCCGGGAGCATCGCGGCGGCGACGACGACCGCGACCGCGCGCCGGTCGAACGCGGTACCGAGCAGTGCGGCCGCGAGCAGCGCCCCGAAGGCGGCGTTGACCGGCGTCGGTGCCATGTCGGTCCTGACGACCGCACGCGAATAAGTCGCTCGGGGCGTCGCACCCGGGTCAGCGAGCGTCGTCGCGCTCGGTGGAGTCACCCTCAGCCGCACCACGGTCGGCCGCGTCACCCTCAGCCGCGTCGCGGTCGGCGGGGGTGGGATCGGCAATGAAGTCGAACTCGTCGTCGGTATCGGCACCGCCGGCGTCGACGATCGAGGCGTCGTCGGCACCGGAGTCCTCGTCGGCAGCGTCCTCTCCGCCCGCCCTCGACATCCCCGACGCCGCCGACGCCTCCGATGCTATCGGTCGCGGCCGCGTCGCGTCCGGCCGACCGAGCAGCGCGACGGCCATCTGCCGGGCCACGTACGCCACGAGGTTCGTGGCGTGGAGCGCGAGGAGGACGCCGACGACCCCGATCGGGAGCGCGATCAGCGCCTCCGGGAGGGTGTCGATCGCCCACGTCACCGGTTCGCCATTGACCTCGCCGAAGTCGGCCTCGTACGGGTACCGAAGCGGCGCGGCGATCAGCGGCAGCGCGCTCGCCAGCAGGAACACGGGAACGAACGCGAACAGCGACACCCAGAACTTCAGCGAGATGAACCCGATCCCGGTCCACGTCGAACGGGCGTCGACGTACTTCCTGACGCCCGCGAGCGCGCCGTCGCCCTCGGCGAGGTCGTCCGGCCGCAGCAGGTGGGTGCCGAGCAGCGCGTTCGCGAGCCGGCGCTCGAAGCCCGCGGCGAGCCGGGCGCCGATCAGGGTCGCGAGCAGGATCACGACTCCGACGAGCACGACCGAGAGGGCGAGCCCGAACGCGACGCCAAACGCGAACAGCGTCGAGTAGGCGAACCCGAGCGGGACCGCGAGCAGGAGGTACAACACGTGCCTGTACGTCCGGCCGTCGGCGACGACGCCGACGACCGGGAGGTCGGAGGGGCTTCGGAGGGAGACCATGCGCGCTCGGAACCGGTTCCGCTGCCGATATAAATCGATCGCTCTCGGCGCCGCGAGGCGGGCTCGGGGGTCGCCGCGGAACGGCTTCGAGAGTCCTCCGGAACGGCCTCGGGCGCCGCGACGGTCGCGACCCGCTCACCCGATGAAGAAGTCGATGGCGTTCCCCGTCGACTGGCCCTTATAAAGCTCCGAGTAGCCGCAGTTCGCGCACGACACCACGACGAACGAGCGGTTCTGCACGTCGAACATCTTGGTGAGGCCGGTCCCGCTCGTCGCGATCTCGTCGGTCTCCGTCTCCTCGCTCCCGCACTTCGGACAGCCGTCGTCGTCGCCGGCCGCCAGCGACTCGGACCCTTCTTCAGGTCGAGCCGAGTCGGGGTCGGCGCGACCGTCGTCTCCCGCCTCGCTCCACCCGTCGCTCGGTTCGTTGCCGAAGACGGAGTACTCCGTCTCGTCGTCGTTATCGGAGGGCATCAGTCCCATCTGCTCGCGCGATCGACAAACCTCTTGGGGGCCGTCGCGCCGACCGCGACGTCGTGTCCGGCCCCGTCGCTACTCGTCGATCTCGTCGACGAGGTCGTCGGCGACCCCGACGTACCCCGCGGGCGTCAGCGCCCGCAGCTCCTCGCGCACGTCCTCGTCGACGTCGAGGTCGCCGAACAGCTCGCGGAAATCGTCGAGCGTCACCGAGCGCCCCCGGGTCAGCTCCTTCACGCGCTCGTACGCGTCCGTGTCGCCCTCGCGTCGGAGGATCGTCTGGACGGCCTCGCCGATCACCTCGGGCGTCGCCGCCAGCTCCTCGCGCATCACGGTCTCGTTCGGGACGACCTTCGCGAGCCCGTTCTCGGCCTTCCCGTAGCCGATGAGGCAGTGCGCCAAGGCGGCGCCGACGTTGCGCTTGACCGTCGAGTCCGACAGGTCCCGCTGGAGCCGCGAGCTCGTCACGTAGTCGCCGAGGAAGGTGAGGTCGCTGTTCGCCTTCGAGAGGTTCCCCTCGCTGTTCTCGAAGTCGATCGGGTTCACCTTGTGCGGCATCGTCGACGACCCCGTCTCGCCCTCGACCGTCCGCTGGCCGAGATACCGGTCGGAGACGTAGAGCCACGCGTCCAGATCCAGATCGAGAAGCACGTTGTTGACGCCCCGCAGCGCGTCGAACAGCGCCGCGAGGTCGTCGCAGGGGTTCACCTGCGTCGCGAGCGGCGTGTGCTCTAGGTCGAGCCCGCGGACGAATGACTCGGAGAACGCCTGCCAATCGACGTCCGGGTAGGCGGCCTCGTGGGCGGCGTACGTGCCGGAGGCGCCCGCAAGCTTCCCGGAGAGGTCACCGTTCGCGACGACGACCCGGCCGAGCGCGCGGCCGAGCCGCGCGGCGTACACCGCCATCTCCTTGCCGAACGTCGTCGGCGTCGCGGGCTGGCCGTGGGTGCGGGCGAGCATGGGCGTGTCGCGGTGATCCTGCGCGAGGTCGACCAAGGCGTCCCGGACCTCGCGGACGGCGGGCACGAGCACCTCGCTCACCGCGGGCTTGAGGAGGAGCCGGTGCGCGAGGTTGTTGACGTCCTCGCTGGTGAGCCCGAAATGGATCCACGGGTACAGCGCCTCCGCGTCGTCGACCGCCCCGGAATCCTCCAGTTCGTCCAGTCGCGCCCGGAGGAAGTACTCGACCGCCTTCACGTCGTGGTTGGTCGCGGCGTACCCCTCGGCGCCGTCGACCTCGAGCGCCTTTATCAGGCGCGCGTCCTCGGCCGAGAACTCCTCGTAGACGCCCCGCAGCGCCGCCTCGGCGTCGTCGTCGAGCGCGATCGGGGTCTCGTCGAGCGCGGCCAGCTCGATCAGGTACTCGACCTCGACGCGGGTTCGGGCGCGCATGAGCGCGGCCTCGCTCGCGTGCTGGGACAGCGGCGCCGTCCGCGAGGCGTATCGGCCGTCGAGCGGCGAGACGGCGGCGAGGGGGTCCGACCGCGGCAGGCCCGAGATGGCGTGGTCCGTCATGTCCGCGACTGCCCCCGGAGCCAGCAAAAACGTGTCGATGGCGTGACGCACGGACGTGGATAGGTGCGTCCACTTTTGGCGCCCGGTCGGACGATCCTATCCGCAAACGTGGATACTCTGGCGGCACGGACCGCAATCGATATACGCGATCGGTCGGACCACTGGCGTATGAAGATCGCCGGACTCGCGAGCAACCGGGGGCGGAACCTCAGACACATCGCCGACGTCGCGCCGGGCGGCGCGGAGCTGTCCGTCGTCTTGACGAATCGGGACCAGGCGCCCGTGTTAGAGGCCGCGACGGAGCGGCGGGTCCCGACCGAGGTCGTCGAGCGCGAGGAGGGAGAGTCGCGCGCGTCCCACGAGCGCCGGATCCTCGACCGGCTCGCCGACTACGACTTCGACTTGGTCTGTCTCGACGGGTACATGCGCGTGCTCACCGACGAGTTCCTCGGTTCGGCGCCGACGACGCTGAACGTCCACCCCTCGCTTCTCCCCGCGTTCCCGGGCATGGACGCTCACGAGCAGGTGCTCGACGCCGGCGTCCGGACGACCGGCTGCACCGTCCACGTCGTCACCGAGGTCGTCGACGACGGTCCGATCGTCACCCAGGAGCCGGTCCCCGTCTACGGCGACGACGACGCGGACTCGCTGAAAGATCGGGTGCTCCGCGACGCGGAGTTCACGGCGTACCCGCGGGCGGTCCGGTGGTTCGCCGAGGGCCGCGTGACGGTCGAGCGCGAGGGCAGCGACCCGGTCGACGTGACCGTCGGGGGCGACGCCGGCGGCGACTTCCCGGAGCGGAGGTTCGTCTCCGAGGAGCGCACCGAGACGCTGCGATACGGTGAGAACCCGCATCAGGACGCCGCCCTCTACGCGGACGACGGCTGCGAGGAGGCGAGCGTCGTCGGCGCCGACCAACTGAATCCCGGCGCGAAGGGAATGGGGTACAACAACTACAACGACGCCGACGCGGCCCTGAACCTCGTGAAAGAGTTCGACGGGCCCGCGGCCGCCGTGATCAAACACACGAACCCCGCCGGCTGCGCGACGAGCGACACGCTCGCGGACGCGTACGATCGCGCGCTCAGCACCGACGCGAAGTCCGCCTTCGGCGGCATCGTCGCGTTGAACCGCGAGTGCGACGCCGACACCGCGACCGCGGTCGCCGACTCGTTCAAGGAGGTCGTCGTCGCGCCCGGCTACACCGACAGCGCGCTGGACGTGCTCCGGGAGAAGGGGAACCTCCGCGTGCTCGACGTCGGCCCGCTGGGCGAGGGCGACGACCGCTTCGCCGAGCGGTTCACGGAGAAGCCGATCGTCGGCGGCCGCCTCGTGCAGGAGCGGGACTTCCAGTCGCCGACCGCGGCGGACCTGGAGGTCGTCACCGAGCGCGAGCCCACCGACGAGCAGTTGGAGACGATGCTGTTCGCGTGGAAGACGCTCAAACACGTCAAGTCGAACGGCATCCTCTTCGCGACCGGCACCGAGACGGTCGGCGTCGGGATGGGGCAGGTGTCCCGCGTCGACGCCGTGACGCTCGCGGCGATGAAGGCCGAGAAGGACGCGGAGGGCAAGTCCGCCGAGGGCGCCGTGATGGCTTCGGACGCCTTCTTCCCGTTTCCGGACGCGATCGAGGAGGCCGCCGCGGCCGGGATCGAGGCCGTGATCCAGCCGGGCGGCTCCGTCAACGACGAGGACGTGATCGCCGCCGCCGACGAGCACGACATGGCGATGGCGTTCACCGGGTCGCGCTGCTTCCGCCACGACTGAGCGGCGGCCGTTCCTCTCCGCCGGCGCCTTTGCAATTCCCTCCGTCAGTCAGCTTCGCCCGCAACGGTCGATCGCTGCTGGTCACCTCTCGATCGATCGCAGGAGTGAGTATCGCAGTTCGTCGGTAGAGAGACGATATGGAAATGCCCGTGAGCGACTGCGACAATCGTATATAAAGAGCTGGTGCGGTGGCGTCGCCGGCGCTACGCGCCGGTGACGAGACTGGGGAGGCGTGAGGTGCGGTCGCTGTGCGGTCGGGATGGGACGCAGAGGGGCAGTCGCGAGGACGACGGCGGCCGCAGCAAGCACCGCAGCGAGTGAGCGAAGCGAACGAGCGAGGCGCGCAGCAAGACCCCCGAGTCGTCACGGCTGGGGCTTTGGAAATGTTTTCCCCCGGATCCGGCAATCAGTTATAAACGATCGCCAGCGACACTCACATTTGGTTCATAAACAACCGAGACGGAACGTCACCCGACGGGGATCGCGACTGAGGCCCTCGGCTACTCGTCGCCGTCGGCTCCATGCCCGACGAACTCCATCCCGGCGATCTCGAACCGCGCCCCGCCCTCGGCGCTCTCGCTCACTGCGACCTCCCAGCCGTGCGCCGAGACGACCTGTTGGATGATCGTCAGCCCCAGTCCGGTCCCGGACGCCCCGGTGGTGTAGCCGTCGACGAACACGTCGCTGCGCTCGGCCTCCGGAATGCCCTCGCCGTCGTCCTCGACGTAGATCCCCGTGCCGTCGGCGAGGTCGCCGACTCTGACCGTCACGGCGTCGCCGCCGTGCTCGACACTGTTCCGGAACAGGTTCTCGAACACCTGCTGGAGGCGGCTCCAGTCGCCGAGGGCGACGCGGTCGGTGTCGACCGCCAGCGTCGCGTCTCCCGCGCTCACGAACGACCAGGAGTCGCGGGCGAGCGCCGCGAGGTCGACCTCCTCGCGTCCCCCGATCGTCTGTCCCTCCCGGGTGAGGAAGAGGAGGTCGTCGATCAGCGACTCCATCCGGTCGATCGCGTCGCGGCACCGCCGGAAGTACTCCGGGTCGCCGGTCTGCTCCGCCATGTCGAGGTACCCGTCGACGATCCCGAGCGGGTTCCGGATGTCGTGCGAGACGACGCGGGTGAACTCCTCCAGCTGGTCGCGTTGCCGTTGCATCCGCTCGGTCGCCCGCTTCCTGAACAGCTCGTGACCGACCCACTGCGCCATCAGCTCCACGAACGTCACTTCGTCCTCCGAGAAGGGGCGGTCCCGCGCCTCGGTGTCGGCGAAACAGAAAGTGCCATACACCTCGTGATTGACCACGACCTTCGCGCCGATGTACGCCTCCAGCCCGAACTCCTCGTAGGCGGCGTCGTCCTCCCACCCCTCCACCCGAGCGTGCTGGACCGTCAGCGCGCCGTCGAGGCCGATCGTCCGCTTGCAGTACGCCTTCGACAGCGGGCAGCTCTGGCCGGCCTGAAGCAGCTCGTGGTCGCCGCGCGCCTCCACGATCTGCTGCGTCTCGTCGTCGATCTCGGTGAGAAAGCCGGCCCCCACGTCGAGATACGTGCGACCCAAGTCCAGCAGCTCCGGGAGCTTCTCCTCGAACGACCGCTCCTGATCGGCGGTGATTCGGTACATTCGTCGAAGGGCGTCGCCCCCGGATAGGCCTTCACTCATCGTCAATCACAGCTGGGATGTCGTAATACAGTCTCCGCTCGGCTTAAACCGGGCGGTGCCAGATGGGACCGCTCAGCGAGGGATCGATCCGGTTGAACGATCCAAACCCGCCGAAGGACCCAAACCCGCCGAAGGACCCCAACCCGTCGAAGCCGGCGGAACCGTATCGGGCGCCGTCGAGTGCGACGACGGGTCGTTCGCGTCCACTGTTCGACCGTCCTCGTCGACCGCGCGGTCGAACAGGACGGTCCGAACCGTGCCGATCGACGACTGACAGCGAAAAACCGATTTAAAAGACGCCGTCGAACCGCCGCCCGCGTCAGTCGTCGCTCGACGCCTGCCCGGTCGGGTCGCTCGCGGTGCCGGGGACGGCCTCGGCCGCCGCCGGCGGCTCGTCGCGCACGTCGGCGCCCTTGCCCTCGGCGATGACGTTCGCGTACGCGTCGGGGAAGACGCGGACGAAGTCGTCCAGCGCCGCCGCCCAGTCGTCGAGCAGCTCGGCCGCGCGGTCGCTGCCGGTGTACGCGCGGTGGTTCTCTACGAGGCGGCGCAGCATGCGTTCGTCGGACTCGTCGAGCGTCGCCGAGACCGATACCATCCCGCGGTTGACGCGGTCGTCGAACCGGCCGTCGGGGTCGTACACGTAGGCGACGCCGCCGGACATCCCGGCCGCGAAGTTCCGGCCCGTGTCGCCGAGCACGGCGACGACGCCACCGGTCATATACTCGCAGCCGTGGTCGCCGACGCCCTCGACGACCGCCTTCACGCCGGAGTTCCGGACGCCGAACCGCTCGCCGGCGACGCCGTTGACGTAGACTTCGCCGGCGGTGGCGCCGTACAGCCCGACGTTGCCGGCGACGACGTTCTCGGCGGGATCGTAGCCGGCTTCCTCCGGCGTGTTGACCACGATCCGGCCGCCGGAGAGCCCCTTGCCGAGGTAGTCGTTGACGGCGCCGGTCAGCTCCAGGGTGACGCCGGGCGCGAGGAACGCGCCGAAGCTCTGGCCGGCGTAGCCGTCGAACCGACAGCTGATGGTGTCGTCCGGCAGCCCGTCGCCGCCGTGCTCGGAGACGACGCGGTTCGAGAGGGTCGCGCCGACCGCGCGGTCGACGTTCTCCACGTCGCGGGTGAGCGCGACGGGCGCGCCGTCCTCGATGGCCGGGGCCGCCTCGTCGATGAGGCCCCAGTCGAGCAGCGCCTCGATGTCCGCGTCCTCCTGCTCGCGGGTCTTCGTCCGGGCGTCGCCCGCGGGCTCGGCGATCACGGCCGAGAGGTCGAGGTGCTTCGCCTTCTCGTGGTCCGTCTCGCGCTGGGCGAGCAGCTCGGGGCGCCCGATGAACTCCTCGACTTCGGTGTAGCCGAGCTCGGCCATGAGCTCGCGGAGCTCCTGCGCGATGAACGTCATGTAGTTGATGACGTGGTCCGGCTGGCCGGGGAAGCGCTGGCGGAGGTCCTCGCGCTGGGTCGCGACGCCGACCGGACAGGTGTTCTCGTGGCACTGCCGGGCCATCACGCAGCCGGCGGTGACGAGCGATGCGGTGCCGAACACGTACTCCTCCGCGCCCAGCGCGGCCGCGACCGCCACGTCGCGGCCGGTCTTGAGCCCGCCGTCGGCGGTGACGCGGATGCGGTCGCGCAGACCGGTCGCGCGGAGCATCTGGTTCGCCTCGGCCAGCCCGAGCTCCCACGGGAGCCCCGCGTTCTTGATCGACGTCTTCGGCGACGCGCCCGTGCCCCCGGAGTGACCGGAGACGTGGACGACGTCCGCGTTCGCCTTCGCGACGCCGGCCGCGATGGTGCCGATTCCGGCCTCGGAGACCAGCTTCACGTTGACGTCGGCGTCCGGGCTCGCGGCCTTCAAATCGAAGATGAGCTGTTTGAGATCCTCGATCGAGTAGATGTCGTGTTGCGGCGGCGGCGAGATGAGCCCGACGCCCGGCGTCGAACACCGGACGTGCGCGATCATCTCGTTGACCTTCTCGCCGGGGAGGTGGCCGCCCTCGCCGGGCTTCGAGCCCTGCGCCATCTTGATCTGCAGCTCGTCGGCGCTCGCGAGGTAGTCGGCGGTGACGCCGAACCGGCCGGAGGCGACCTGCTTGACCGAGCACCCCTTCTCGGTGCCGAACCGCTCCGGCGGCTCGCCGCCCTCGCCCGTGTTCGACTTCGCCCCGATGCGATTCATGGCGATCGCGTTGTTCTCGTGGGCCTCCGGCGAGATGCTCCCGAGGCTCATCGCGGCCGTCGAGAAGCGCTCGACGATCGACTCGACCGGCTCGACCTCCTCGACCGGCACCGGGTCGCGGTCGGACTCGAACTCGAGGAGGCCGCGGAGCGTCTGAAGCTCCTCGGACTGGTCGTTCACCAGCTCCGCGAACTCACGGTACTGCTCGTAGTCGCCGCCTCGGACCGCCTGCTGGAGCGTCCCGACGGTCTGCGGGTTCCAGCCGTGTTTGATCCCCGACGAGCGGTGCTCGTACTCGCCCGTGGTCTCCAGTTCGGGGTCGGCGCCGAACGCCATGGCGTGGCGCGTCCGGAGGTCGTCTTCGATCACCTCGATCCCGACCCCCTCGGTACGGATCTCGGTCCCCTCGAAGTACTCGGCCACGAACTCGGAGGCGAGCCCGACCGCCTCGAAGATCTGGGCGCCCTGATACGACTCCATCGTCGAGATACCCATCTTCGCCATCGTCTTGAGGAGGCCGTCCTCCAGGGCGCCGCGGTACGCCGCGAGCGCCTCGTCCTCGTCGGCGCCGTCGGGCCCCGCGACGACGTCGGCGATGGAGTCGTACGCGAGGTACGGGTCGATCGCGTCCGCGCCGTAGCCGACGAGCGTCGCGACGTGGTGTACCTCGTGGGGCTCGCCCGACTCGACGACGACCCCGGCGCGGTTCCGTAGCCCGTTCCGCACGAGGTGGTGGTGGACCGCGGCGGTCGCGAGCAGGCTCGGGACCGCGAGCCGGTCCGGACCGACCGCGCGGTCGGAGAGGACGACCACGTCGGCCCCGTTCCTGATCGCGGCCGCGGACTCGTTTCGGATCCGCGTGACGGCATCGACGAGCGACCCCTCGCGGTCGTGGGTGATGTCGACCGTCACCGAACTGAACGCGGGCCCGTCGCCGTCGACGGGATCGCCGTTCAGCGCCTTCAGCGAGGCCGTCTCGGCGTCGGTGAGTATCGGCGAGTCCGAGACGATCTGCTCGGCGTGTTCGGGGGTCTCGTCGAGCAGGTTCCGCTGGTTCCCGATCCGGGTCTCCAGCGAGGTGACGAGCTCCTCGCGGATGTAGTCGATCGGCGGGTTCGACACCTGCGCGAACAGCTGCTTGAAGTAGGTGAACAGCGGGCGGTCGACGTCGGCGAGCACCGACAGCGGGGTGTCATCGCCCATCGAGCCGACGGGGTCTTTCCCGTCTTTCGCCATCGGCTCGACGAGGTGGTTCAGCGAGTCGGTGGTGTAGCCGAACGCGGCCTGGTGGGCGCGGACGGTCTGGTCCGCGTCGTCCTCGTCGGCCTCGTTCCCGTCGGCCTCGACTCCCTCGTCCTCCTCGCCGAGGCGCTCCGGCGCCTCCGCGCCGCCATCGCCCTCGCTCACGACGTCGTCGAGGTCGACTTGTCGCTCGTCGACCCACTCGCCGTACCTCTCATCGGTGAGCTCGGCGAACACCTCGTCGTCCGGGACGATCCGCCCCTCCTCGGGGTCGGCGACGAAGATATCGCCGGGCTGGAGCCGCCCCCGACGCTGCACGTCCGCGGAGTCGGTCGGGAGTGCGCCGACCTCGCTCCCGACGACGAGCCGGTTCTCGTCGGTCACCTCGTACCGGCACGGGCGGAGCCCGTTGCGGTCGAGGACGCCGGCGACGCGGTCGCCGTCGAAGCCGATGACGAGGGCGGGGCCGTCCCACGGCTCGACGAGCGAGGCGTGGTAGTCGTAGAAGTCGGTGCGGGCCGCGTCCATCAGGTCGTCGTCGCGGAACGCCTCCGGAATCAGCATCCGGAGGGTGTGCGGGAGGTCGCGCCCGGCCTGGAGGAGGAGCTCGACCGCGTTGTCGACGCTCGCGGTGTCCGACTGATTCGGGTCGTCGATCACCGGCTTTATCGTGTCGAGCTCGGCGCCGAACGACGGGTGATCGAGGTCGTTCTCGCGGGCGCGCATCCAGTTGACGTTCCCGCGGATCGTGTTGAACTCGCCGTTGTGGACGATGTTGCGGTACGGGTGCGCGAGGTGCCACGCGCCGAGCGTGTTCGTCGAGAACCGCGCGTGGACCAAGGCGACGTGGCTCCCGAAGCGCTCGTCGGTCAGGTCCGGGTAGTAGCCGGCGAGCTGCGAGCCCTTCAGCAGGCCCTTGTACACGACGCGCTGACGGTCGAGCGAGCAGACGTAGAACCGACCGGCGCCGTCGACATCGGCGACCGCGTTTTCGATCTCGCGTCGGGCCGCGTACAGCGCGCGGTCGAAGCCGAGGAGGTCCGGGTCGGCGTCGTCCGGGCGCGTCTCCTCGCTGGTGAACCGCTCGGCGAGGCCGGCGCCCTCGACGGGCGCGGCGAACAGCTGCGCGACCTCCGGCTCGGAGTCGAGCGCCGTCGCGCCGAGGTCGTCGTTGTCGGTCGGGACGGAGCGCCAGGCGAGCACCTCCAGTCCGTAGACGGAGAACACCTCCGCGATGACGTCGTGGATCTCGGCCTGGACGCTCCCTTCGGTCGGCATGAAGACGGAGCCGACCGCGTACTCATCGGGGAGATCGGCGTCGACGATGTCGCGGAAGAAGTCGTCCGGGCGCGCGACCATGATCCCGGCGCCGTCGCCGGTGTTCTCCTCGGCGCCGGTGGTTCCCCGGTGTTCGAGGTTCTCCAGCAGTCGAACCGCATCGGTCACCGTCTCGTGGTTCGGGTCTCCGTCGAGGTCGACGATCCCGCCGATCCCGCAGTTCGACCGTTCGTCCGATACGTCCGCAAGCCCCCCACCGTGGCCCGAGGAATCCGACCCCCCTCGGGTGTCACTACGTGGCTCGGTCATGCCCACAACTCACAGATGATCGCTTAAAGGTATGACCCTGATACGGGTAGGATCCCTCGTACACACATTAGGGAATATAAGGTAATTATTCATCAGGGGTGGGTAACCGTTCTCACTATTCACGTTCGTTTCGTTATATACCGATATAGAACAAACAAAGATTTATATCCGGAAAATGGTTGATAACACGGATAGATATTTGACTGATCCTTGGAAGAGTGCCAATCAACACGACGCCAGTGCAGTCCCGTCACTCGTCGATCGGGGCGAACGTTCCGTTGATGTCCCACTCGTGGATGCAGTAGACCTCGCCCGCCTCGTCAGCGATCTGCCAGCCGGCAATCTCCTCGTCCCACCGCTCTCTGCGACCGCACAGTTCGCACTCGCGCTCCCGTGGCGGAGTGATACTCACGCTCATACCCGACGGAAGGGAGCGATCGAGCAAAAGGATACCGCTGGGGCCGCCGGATCTCACCTCACGACTCCGGACTCTCACCTCACGACTCCGGACTCTCGCCTCTCGGCTCCGACGTCTCACTTTCCGACATCGGCCCCCGACGGCGCGCGGCGAGCCTCCCGGCGAGCAGGAGCGCGACCAGCGTGACGAGCGGGCCGAACCCGGGCACGTCTTCCGCGGTCGTTCGGATCGGCGCGTCGTCGTAGCTCGGCGTCCTCGGATCCGCGCCCGTCGCGTCCGACTTCGCCGCGGGGTCATCGCCCATCCCCGACTCGGTATCCGGCCCGCTCGCTCCCGGCGCCCCGGCGGCTGCGTCTGTGCCCTCCCGTCCCGTCTCCCCGTGGGCCGCACCGTTCTCGGATGCGGCGGCGCCGGCAGCCGAGCCGGAAGCTGCGCGAGCCGACGCGATCGCGGGCGAGACGGCCATCGGTGACTCGGCCGAATCGTCGCGTGCGACCGTCCGAAAGTCGGTGACCGGCCGGATCCCGAACCGACCGCCGTTGCGTTCGAGAGGGGTCCTCATTCCGCCACCCTCGGTATCTCTCATCTCCTCCGCCGTCGGGCCGCTCGGCGGGGATCCCGCGTCCGGCGTCGCTCCGGTCGATCCACCGCTGGCGGTCCCGCCGTCCGTCGCGGTGCTGCCCCCGGCCCCACCGCCGGCTGCGGTGCACGAGCGCCAGGCACTGAAGAAGGTGCCCTAGAGGCG
>NZ_JARANT010000078.1 GCF_029889805.1 Halorubrum sp. Boch-26
CTCGCCGCTTTTCCGCCCCCGCGGTCTACACTCGCACATGAGCGACCGAACCCCCGGCGCCGGCGACGGCGCGGCCGACGACCCACCGTCGGTCTCCGCCGCCGTCGCCGCCGGCGCCGCCCTATTTAACGAGGGGCACACGCTCGCGGCCCACGAGCCGTGGGAAGCGGCGTGGCTTCCCCTCGACGAGGGCGACGACGAGCGCCTGCTCCACGGGCTGATCGCGGCCGCGGCGGCCACTCACCACGCGAGCGAGCGGAACTGGTCCGGCGCGACCGGGTGCGCCGCCAACGCGGTCCGGTACCTCGACGGACTCGACGCGGAGGCGGCCCGCGGCGACGACGGCGGAACCCGCGGCGTCGACGTCGCGACCGTCCGGGAGTGGTGCCGACGGCTCGCGACCGATCCGGAGACGGTCGAGCGCAGCGAGCCGCCGCCGATCCGGGTCGGGGACGCGGCGCCGGGGTTCGCGGACCTGGACCTCGCGGCCGCGCTGCTCGCGGCGCCCGCTCTCGCAGAAGCGGTCGACCACGGGGACGAGGCGACGTTCGAGGCCGCCGCAGCGCTGGCGCGCGAGGAGCGCGGTACCGGCCGGACGCGGTTCGCGGAGCTCCTCTTCGCGTTCCTCCGCGAGCCCGACGCCCGCCCGCAGGTGGCCGCGCGGCTCGGTGATCACGTGGAACTGGCGGAGCGGAAGCGACGCGACGTCGGCAACCTCTTTTAACTTCTCCCGTCAGGCGCCGTCGGTCGGCGTGTCGGGGTCAGACGGGAAGTTCGGTTCGTCGGATGGCGTCTCGGCGACGGTGGGATCGGTCCTCTCGTCGCCAGCCGTCCCCCCGTCTTTCGGTTCGCCCTCGAAGGTGTACTCCGCGGAGTCGTCGTCGGGGTCGTAGCCGAGCGCCTCGCGGGCGCGCTCGATCGAGTAATAGCGCCGATCGTTGTCCGAGATGCCGTAGACGATCTCGTAGCCGTAGTCGGCCTGTAGACACCGGTCGAACAGGTGCGCGCAGTCGCGATGCGAGAGCCACATCGCCTGCCCGCGCTCGTACTCCCGCGGCGGGTGGTCCTTCGTGAGGTTCCCGATGCGGACGCAGACGACGCTCATCCCATGCTCGTCGTGGTAGAAGCGCCCGAGCGCCTCGCCGGTCGCCTTCGAGACGCCGTACAGGTTCCCGGGTCGGGGAAGCTCGGTGCCGTCCAGCCGGTAGTCGTCGTCGGTCCGATACAGGTCCGGAGTTCGCTCCTCGGTCTCGTAGCCGCCGACGGCGTGGTTCGAGGAGGCGAACGCGAACCGCTCGACGCCGGTGTCGACGGCCGCGCGCATCACGACCTGCGTCCCGTCGATGTTGTTGCGGAGCACGGAGTCCCACGGCGCCGTCTTCCGCGGGTCGCCGGCGAGGTGGATCACGGCGCCGACGCCCTCCATCGCCTCCCGGACCGCCCGCTCGTCGGTGATGTCAGCGACGTACCGGTCGGCGTCGGTGACCCCGTCTGGAACCTTCGCCGCCGGGAGCGGCTCCCTGTCGAGGAGCCGCCACTCGTAGTCGTCGCCGATGCCGCGGAGGATGGCCTGGCCCACCCGTCCGCCGGCGCCCGTCAGCAGGACCGGCTCGTCCATTCGGTCGTACGTGGGCGGGAGACGGGCATATAATACACGGTTCGGCCGCGACGCGGCGGGCCGGACCTACTTACAGCTTCTCGCGGGAGATCGAGACGCCCGTCGGTGCGACGACGATCTGGTCGTCGCCCTTCTGGACGATGTCGCCGTCGACCTCCTGTGCGACCTGCCGCAGCTCGTCAATAATGTGTTCGATCGTGCGGTCGGACGTCGAGTGACGGGTGATGTCGCCGATGACGAAATCGCCGTCGTAGACGGCGTCTTTGATCGGGATGACGTCGCTCTGGTCGCCGATCTCCGCGATGTGTACCTGCATTCCCGTGTCCGCGTGCGCCTCGGCGAAGTCGTCGAGGTCGAGCTCGACGTAGTCGTCGACGGAGCGGTTGCCGCCCCCGCCGAGGATCTTGCTCATGATGCCCATACACACCACACATCGAGGTCGGACATTAGTTCTTACGTCAGACGCTCTCCCGCGCCGGTCGTCAGCGGCCCTCGTGACGCCGCTCGTCAGCGGTCCCGGTCGAGTCGCTCCTGCCACTCCTGCACTCGCGAGAGCAGTTCCACCGGCGCGGTCGCCGCGACGTCAACGTCGCTCAGCTCCTCGACGACGGCGCGGGTCTCGGAGTCGAACCGGTCGGCTTCGGCAGTTTCCGCGGACTCGGTGGGATCGGTGGGTTCGACGGTCCCCCCGGCGCCGGGCGACGCCGACTCCGGGCCCGTTCCGTTTCGGTCCCCATCGGTCCCGGGGTCGTCCGGCTCGACCGGTTCGGCGCCGCCGCCCGCGAACGACCCGGACGAGAGATCGAAGACGACCTGTTTCGTTTCGCCGCCGCTTCCGGCGCTTCCGGCCGCACCGCTCTCTCTACCGCTCCTCTGTGAGCCTTTCGCCTCGATGGCCTTCTCCTCGCGGAGCCGGTCGAGCACCTCGTCGGCACGGGAGACGACGGGCGCCGGCACGCCGGCGAGGTCGGCGACGTGGACCCCGTACGACCGGTTCGTCGGCCCGTCGCGGACGGTCCGGAGGAACGTCACCTCGCCGTCGCGCTCGTCGACGGCGACGTGGACGTTGGCGACCCGGGGGAGGTGGTCCGCCAGCGTCGTCAGCTCGTGGTAGTGCGTGGCGAAGAGAGTCCGCGCGCGCACCTCGTTGTGGAGGTACTCGGTCGCGGCCCACGCGATGGAGATGCCGTCGTAGGTGGCGGTGCCGCGGCCGACTTCGTCGAGGATGACCAGCGAGTCCGCGGTCGCCGAGTGGAGGATGTTCGACAGCTCCTGCATCTCGACCATGAACGTCGAGCGCCCCTGCGCGAGCTCGTCGAGGGCGCCGACGCGGGTGTAGATGCCGTCGACGAGCCCGACGGTGGCCGCCCGCGCGGGGACGAACGAGCCCGCCTGCGCGAGCAGCTGAATGAGCGCGGCCTGCCGCATGTACGTCGACTTCCCGCTCATGTTCGGGCCGGTGACGATCAGGAAGCCGCGCTCCTCGTCGAGCCGGAGGTCGTTCGGCACGAAGTCGGTCGTTCGCTCGACGACGGGGTGTCGCCCCGCCTCCACGTCGAGCCGGCGCTCGTCGATCAGATCGGGGCGCGTCCAGTCGTTGCCGGCGGCGTGGGTCGCCAGCGACGCGAGCGCGTCGACCTCGGCGACGACTCGCCCGACGTCCTGCAGCAGTTCGGCGTCGTCGGCGGCCCGCTGGCGGAGCTCCTCGAACAGCTCGTACTCCAGTTCGCCGCGGGCCTCCTCCAGCCGGAGGACCTCCCGCTCCCGCTCCGCCAGCTCGTCGGTGACGAACCGCTTGGAGTTCTTCAGCGTCTTGATCTCGCGGTAGTGCTCGGGCACTCGGTCGGCGACCGACTTGCCGACTTGGATGTAGTACCCGTCCGTCTTGTTGCGGTCGACCGTGACGTGGCTGAGGCCGTGCCGCCGCTTCTCCCGTTCCGCGAGCGTGTCGAGCCACTCGTTCGCCTCCTCGTGGCTCGCGATCAGGTCGTCGAGCTCGTCGTCGTACCCCTTCCTGAGCAGCCCGCCCTGCGTCTTCGTCTTCGGCGGGTCCTCCGCGAGCGCGTCGGCGAGCTCGCCGTGAAGGGCGCGGGCGCGCTCCCGGTCGAGGCTCTCCAGCACCTCCGCAACCGGTGACTCCGAGAGCGCGGTCTCCTCGACCGCGTCGAGCATCGCCGGCACCAGCGCGAGGGTGTCGCGCACCGCGAGGAGTTCGCGTGCGCCCGCGCTCCCGCTCGTCGCCCGCGCGGCCAGCCGTTCGAGGTCGTACGCCTCCTCCAGCGTCTCGCGGAGGCGGTCGCGCGCGAGCGCCGCCGCCGCCAGCGCCTCGACCGCGTCGAGCCGCCGGCCGAGGCGCGCCCGGTCCCGCCGCGGTCGCGTGAGCCACTCGCGGAGCAGTCGGCCGCCGGCGGCGGTGACGGTGTGGTCGACCGTCTCGAACAGCGACCCTTCGCCTTCCCCGCGCATCGTCTCGGTGAGCTCGAGGTTGCGCTGCGTCGTCGCGTCGATGTCGACGTGCTCGCCGTCGCCGTACGCGGTGAGCCGGGTGATCGACGCGAGCACGCCCGCCCCCGTCTCCTCGACGTAGCCGAGCACTGCGCCGGCCGCGCGCAGCGCCACGTCGGAGTCGATGCCGACGCTGTCGGCGGTCTCTCGCCCGAACTGCTCGCGGACCGCGTGTTTGGCTCGTCCCGGCGCGAACGCCTCCGCGTCGAAGACGGAGACCGACCCCGAGAGGTCTTCCCGGACCGCGCCGAGCAATTGGTCGTCGTTGCGGACGCGGGGACCCGGGAGCACCTCCGCGGGGTCGAACCGGTACAGCTCCGCCCGGAGGTCGCTCTCGTCGCCGACCTCGGTGACGAGGAACCGTCCCGTCGTCACATCGGCGAGCGCGAGGCCGTAGGGGCCGCCCGCGTCGTCGTCCGCGGTCGCCGCTGCGCCGCCGGTCGCCGAGGCACCGGCGCCCCGCCCGTCGCCCTCGCGGACGACCGCCGCGAGGTACCGCGCGTCGTCGTCGGTCGTCTCCAGCAGGGTGCCGGGCGTGACGACGCGGGTGATCTCGCGGGCGTGGCCGTCGTCCGTCTCGTACTGGTCGGCGACGGCGACCCGGTAGCCCCGCTCGACGAGCGCCTTCGCGTAGGGGGTCAGCTCCGAGAGCGGGACGCCGGCCATCGGGTACGACGAGCCGTGCGAGGACTTCTGTGAGACCGTCAGGTCGAGCTCGTCGGCGACCAGTTCCGCGTCGTCCGCGAAGAACTCGTAGAAGTCGCCGCACTGCATCGCGAGCACGTCCGCGTCCGTCTCCGACTTGAGATCGAGGAACTCCCCGACGATCCCCGTTGGCATACGTCTGTACTCCCGCCGTGGGCGGCTAAAACCCTGCGGGTCCGGGGCCGGACGGCGGCGGGGCTGTCGACGCGATCGGCATCGAAAAAGGCCCGTTACGCGTCAGTCGTCGCTCCGCTTCACTGGTCGCGCAGCCACGCCTTCGCCTCCTCGTCGCTCGCGAACACGCGGAACTCGTAGTCCGGGTGGACCGCGCTCATCGACTCTTCGACCTCCTCCATCTCCATGCTGGCGATGGCCGAATCGGCGTACACGCCCGCTCCGCGTCGGACCCCGATGTCGATGAGGTCCGGAACCCACGTCTCGGCGAGCCACCGCTTGTCTTCGTCCTCGTGTGCGGTCACGGACTCGGTGTTCACGATGTACTTCTCGGCACCGCGCTGTTCCATCACTGCCTCCCACTTCTTGGCGACCTTCCGGAACGTCTCGCCCGCGGCGTACTCGTCCCACGTGAACACCGGAACGTCGAGATCCTCGTCCCATTCGATCGTGTATGCGTCCTCGTCTTCGAGCACTGTCATCGTTTGCGCCATGTCTGCAAAATTCCCACACTACTGTATAAACACACTGGGGAGATTCTCATGTATGATATCTACAGAAGTCAAGAGTGCGCGTCTGTCACCGTTAATTTCGCGCAGCAGGTAGTTCTCCGTTCGAGTGGCGCCGTCGCATCTTCTCTTCGGTCCCGTCAAATTATTGCTATTGGTATCTTCACCGTCAGCTTAATTCATCGTCTGCAGAAGAGTCTGATATGGCGACCCGCTCTGAAGGATCCGAAGGAGACGCGTCCGTCGGATCAGAAGCCGTGGCGGAGATAGACGAAATAGTGAAACAGCTGCTCCGGATCTCGCAGATCGTCTCGAAGGGATCCAACGAGGTGACCGAGCTGACCGACGAGCAGTCGGACTCCATGCGGAAGATCTCGGACGAGGTGTCCAACCTTTCGGCGACGGTCGAAGAGATCGCCGCGAGCGCGGATCAGGTCGAGACGGTGAGCGACGACGCGCGGGAACTGGCCGACGAGGGCTGTGCGGTCGCCGAGAACGCTATCGACGCCATGGAGAACGTCGAGTCGGCGAACGACGAGGTTTCGGAGGCCGTGGGACGGCTCGAAAACCGGATCGGGCGGATCGACGAGATCGTCGACGTGATAGATAACATCGCCGACCAGACGAACATGCTCGCGTTGAACGCCTCCATCGAGGCGGCCCGGGCGGGCGAATCCGGAGACGGCTTCGCCGTGGTCGCGGAGGAGGTGAAGAATCTCGCGGAGCAGTCACAGCGGAACGCCGAGGACATCGAGACGTTGGTCAACGAGATCAAGTCCGACAGCCAGGAGACGACCGAGCGGATCGGCACCGCGAGCGAGGAGATTCGGGTCGGGATCGACCGCGTCGACGAGACGGTCGACGTGCTCCACGACATCGACGAGGCCGTCACCGAGGCGGCGGAGGGGATCGGCGAAGTGGCCGACGCTACCGACCAACAGGCCGCCTCGACCGAGGAGGTGTCGGCCATGGTCGACTCGGCGGCCGACATCGCGGACGACGTCGCGACCGAAGCGGAGCGGATCTTGGCGGCAAACGAGGAGCAGACCGAGAAGATCCAGGAGCTGGACGAGCTCGTCGAGTGATCGACAAGACGGTGTCCCCCGCAACTCGCCGACCAACGGCGTGAGGTGAGTCTGCTCTCGCGCCCGCGGGATCGTACGAACTGACTCGGGCCTCTGCCGAATCGGGTCTGTCAACGACGCTGACCCGGATCCGTCGATGCGTTCTCACGCTCCAGTCTCACCCGTCGTAGTTATAAGTGGGGTCGTCGAATCGTCGAGTGACCGATGGTCGCGCTCGACGCGTTCGCGTTCGTCTTCGTCGCCGGGCTCATCACGGCGCTCGCCACCGGAATCGGCGCGTTACCGTTCTTCTTCTTCGATTCGATCAGCGACCGCGGCAACGTGGCGCTGTGGGGCTTCTCCTCCGGAATCATGCTCTCGGCGTCGCTGTTCGGGCTCGTGCAGGAAGGGCTCGCCGAGGGGACGCCGGTCGAGATCGGGATCGGTTTGGCCGCGGGCGTCGTCCTCGTCGTCGTCGCGCACGAGGTGCTGTTGGACGCCGAGATCGACCCGCGGGAGTACGAGGAGGCGGACTTCACGAAGCTCGTGTTGATCCTCGGCGTGCTGACCGTCCACAGCTTCCCCGAGGGGGTCGCCGTCGGCGTCTCGTTCGCGGACCTCGGGCTGGCGGGCGGGACCGAGATCCTCGGCTTCACCGTCCCGCTGCTCGCGGCCTTCATGACGATCGCGATCTCGATCCACAACGTCCCTGAGGGGACCGCTATCTCGATCCCGCTGCGGGCGATGGGCGTCTCGAAGTGGAAGATGGTCTGGTGGGCGGTGTTCTCCAGCCTCCCGCAGCCGATCGGCGCGGTCCTCGCCTTCGCCTTCGTGCGGTACGCCCGGGAGTTCCTCCCGTACGGCTTCGGCTTCGCCGCCGGCGCGATGATCTACCTCGTCGCCACGGAGTTCATCCCGGAGGCGCTCGACACCGGCGCCAACCTCCCTCGCGGCGGGAAGCCCGTGCTCGCGGTCGGACTCGCGCTCGGCGTCGCCCTGATGCTCCCCCTCGCGTTCCTGTGACCACCGGCGACCGCGGCGCGCGCGGGTCGACTCACCGGTCGCGGGCCCGTCGCCTCGCTCACCGGTCGCCGTCGAACGTCGTCGGATTCACCGCGCCCGGCCCGTCGCCCACGTCGTAGCCGCGACGGATCGCGGGTCCCATGTCCTCGACCGCAGCAGCGACCGCCTCGCGGAGGGGACCGCCGCGCGCCAGTCGCGCCGCGATCGCGCTCGATAACGCGCAGCCGGAGCCGTGCGTCGCGTCGGTCGCCACGCGGGGATTCTCGAAGCGGACGACGGTCTGGTCGTCGCTTCGGTCCCCTCCGGTCTGCTTCGCTCCGCCCTCGTTCACCTCCCCGATCACGAGCGTGTCCACGACCGCCTCGCCGTCCTCGTCGAGGTGACCGCCCTTTACGAGGGCCGCGCCGGCGCCGCGGGCGACGAGCTCGCGCCCGGCCGCCTCGGCGTCCGCCGGCGTCTCGATCGGTTCGTCGACCAGCACCGCCGCCTCGTCGGCGTTGGGAGTGACGAGCGCCGCCCGCTCGATCACCTCCTCGTAGGCGTCCTCGGCGGCGGGCGAGAGCAGTCGATCGCCGGTCGCCGCGACCATCACGGGGTCGACGACGACCGGAGCAGAGCAGCGGGCGAGCAGCCCGGCCGCGGTCTCGACGATCTCCGCCGTGGCCAGCATTCCCGTCTTGACCGCGCCGACGTCGAAGTCCTCGATCACGGCGTCGTACTGGCTCACCACGTGGTCCGCCGGAACCGCGTGGACGTCCTCGACGCCGCGCGTGTTCTGCGCCGTCGCGGCCGTCACGACCGCGGTGCCGAAGACGCCGTGGGCCGTCATCGCCTTCAGGTCCGCCTGAATTCCGGCACCGCCCCCCGCGTCGCTGCCGGCGATCGTCAGCGCGACGGTCGGGGTAACGGGGTCGCGCTCGTGTGGCATACTTTGGTGGTACCACTTAGTTGTACTAAATCGTGACGATCGCCGCCGCCGAACGCCCTTTGCCGCTCCCCGTCGAACCGGGGGCATGTCAAACGCCGATAACCCCTCACCGACCGGGGGCGACGCGACCGAGTCGATCACCGTCTACTCCGATTACGTCTGTCCGTTCTGCTACCTCGGCCGGCAGTCCCTCGCCGAGTACCGAGAGACGCGCGACGAGCCGCTCGCGGTCGACTGGCACCCGTTCGACCTCCGCGCCGGCAAGCGCAACCCCGACGGCACGATCGACCACGAGGTCGACGACGGGAAGGGCGACGACTACTACGCGCAGGCCCGCGAGAACGTCCGCCGGCTCCAGGAGCAGTACGGCGTCGACCTGGCACAGGAGATCGCGACCGACGTCGACTCGCTGCCCGCCCAGCTCGTCTCCGTCCGCGTGAAAGAGACCGCTCCCGAGGCGTGGCCCGCCTTCGACGACGCGGTGTTCGCGGCGCTGTGGCGGGACGGCCGCGACATCGGCGACCGCGATGTTCTCGTCGATCTCGCGAGTGACGTCGAGGGGCTCGACGCCGACGTCGTCGACGCCGCGCTCGGCGACGAGGACCTCCGCGAGCGCGTGACGGAGCTGTTCGACGCGGCGAGACAGCGGGGGATCACCGGCGTGCCGACGTTCGCGTTCGACGGCCACGCCGCCCGCGGCGCCGTGCCGCCGGAACAGCTCGAACGACTCGTCGAGGGCGCCTAACTCAGGCGCCGGCGGCGGTGGGGTCGCCGCGGGCCTCGCTGTCGGTCTTTTCGTCGTCGTCGACGATCCGGTACGAGAGGTAGACGGAGCCGAGCGCGAGCGCGATTCCGCCGATCACGTCGGTGAGCCAGTGGATCCCGAGGTACATCGTCGCGAGCACCACCGACGTCGCGAGCCACAGCGCGACCGGCGTCCACCGCGGGTACTCCCCGCGAGTCAACACCGCGAAGGTCGCGACGGTCACCGACAGCGACGTGTGGAGCGACGGGAAGACGTTCGCGGCCTCGTTCACCTCGCTCGTCAGCGCCATGATGTCGGGATTGTACGTGAAAAGCAGCGACGTCACGGTGTCGGGCATGACGTTTCGAGGGCCGTGCGCGAACACGACCGTGTAGACCGCGAGACCGATCGAGTAGTTGAGTCCGTACGCGACGAGAAGCCGGTTCAGCGTCGTTACGTTCGGGAGTACGAGATAGGCGACGAACGGGAAGGCCAACAGGAACACGTAGCCGTACACGTATATCCCGGCGAAGTACATCGTCAGCTCCGGAACGACGAACGTCGCCTGCACCCACGCGACGAAGTTCCCCTCGACCGCGTAGATCAACCCCGTCAGCTGAACCCCGAACAGCTCCGAGACCGTCTGAAGCGAACTGCGTCCGATCGCACTCACGAGCAGTACCGCGCCCAGCCCGGCGAGCGCGCGCCGGACGCTCCACAGCCGCGGCACGAGCTCGGTTCGGAGTCGGGAGAGCCGGCGCGGTCCGACGATCGTCGCCCCGGCGACGAGCAGCCCCCCGCCCACCCACAGCACGAGTGAGCCGACGACCGACAGAAAGGGGTTCATACCCCCCGCGACAGCAGGCGCTCCTCGCCGTCGAAGCGATACCCCGCCTCCCGGAGCAGGTCCTTCGCGCGCTCGACGTCGAGCGTCCCTGACCCACCGACGAACGGGTAGACCGGGTCCGCCTCCGGGTCGTCCCACGTCAGATCGGTCGGCACCCACTCCGGCGAGGCCGCCAGCGGCGACGCCGCCGGCTCGGCGTACCCGTCGAACGCCTCGTCGACCAGGGACTCCTTGTCGATCAGCGACGCGAGCACACCCCGGAAGCGCGGGTTCGACAGGGGCGCTCGCCGCGTGTTGTACCCGACGTGATAGAAGCCGCCAGAGCGCCCGGTCACGAGCCGCGCATCCGCCTCTCGACCGATCCGGGGGACCGCGTCCGGGCCGAGGTTCGAGACGGTCGCGTCCGCGAGCCCGTCGCCGACCGACGACACCGCGGCGATGTCCGAGGGCGATACCTCGATCCGCAGCCGGTCGAAGGCCGGCTTCCCGCGGAACCGCTCCGGAATTTCCGCCGCGGGGTCGGTCTCCCCGTCCGGAGCGTCAGCGCGGGCGAGGAAGTGGTCCGGGTTGCGCTCGAAGACGACCGACTCCTCGGCCGTCGCCTCGACGAACCGTATCGGACCGCTGCCGACCGGGTCCTCGTTGTTCGACACCACCGCCTCGGTCGTCTCCACGTCGAACTCGAAGCCGGCGATCGTCGCGACGTCGGTCCGCTCCGACCAGACGTGCTCGGGCAGGATCGGCACCCGTAGCGCCCGGACCGCGACCGCGTCGTTCACGTCGCCGATCGCGAGCTCGACCCGGCCGTCCGCGACGACCGTCGCGTCCCGAACGACCGAGCTCCGACCGCGGAACCGCGGGGTCGGCACCGGCGTCTCGAGCGCTCCCATCGAGGTGTCGCGGAGGAACTCGTAAGTGAACGCCACGTCGTCCGCGGTCACCGGCTCGCCGTCGTGCCACCGGGCGTCTCGGAGGTCGACCGCGAGCGTCTCCGCGTCGACCCGTTCCCAGTCCGAGGCGAGCCAGGGGACGACCTCCCCGCCGTCCGCTAGGGCGAGCTGGTCGTACAACAGCGCCGTGAACGTCCCCTCGCGCCGGTACTCGGCCGCGATCGGGTTCCAGTTCACCGTGATCTGGTCGTCGGTCGTGACGAGCCGGAGGGCGGCGTCGCCGTCGGCGACCGCCGCGTCGGCCGTGGCGTTCTCGTCGGCTCCGGCGTCGCCGTCGCCCGCCATCCCGTTCGTCGATCCCGTCTCGTCGGTCGACCCCGTCTCCTCCGCCGCTCCCGCGTGCTCCAAGCCCAGTAGGGCACCGACCGACAGCGGCCGCCGGTTCGTCCACCCCTTGAACCGCTCCTCGCGGACCGCGGTGAGCGGGTCGGGGAACGCGACGACGGTGAACGGCTGTAGCTCGCACAGCGATCGCTGAAGCTCGGCCACGGCGTCGCGTCGCTCCTCCCCTTCGACCCGTCGCTGGCGTTCGAGCCGCTCGTCCACACCGTTGACGTCGGTGAAGCCGAACGGGTTCTGTCGCCCCGCCTCGGCGACGAACTGCGAGTGAGTGAACGCGTACATCGCGTCGGGATCGAACGGCTCCGACTCGAGGAACTGGCCGACGTAGATGTCGAAGTTCTGATTTATCAACACTTTCCGCCAGAGATCGGTCCGCCGCAGGGTGTTGATCCGGGCGTCGACTCCCACCGCGTTCAGGTTCTCGGCGAGGTGTCTGGCGATCCGGATCGCGTTCGGGTCTCTGTCGGCCGGCGCGGCGTCGATCTGTAGCGTGAGCTGCTCGGCCCTGTCGCGCCCCGCGATGTTGCGGGTCCGACCGAGGCAGCCGGCGCTCAGGGCTCCCAGACCGATCCCCGCGAGCGCCTGCCGCCGGCTGACGTGCCCGTTCATTCGTTCGTTCCTGTTTCGGCGGCGGCGTATATCTCTTCTGTGGTGTCGCCGTCGGGGACCTGCCGAGCGCTCCGGAGGCTTCCACTGCGCCCCCGTGCTCGGTCCGATCGCCGCGCTCCGGCCTCAGATCACGTCCGCGAGCGGGAGCGCCAGTCCGATCGCCCACGCGAGGACCCCCGCGGCGAGCACGGGGCGGTCGGCCGCCGCGCGCCCGATGGCGACCGCGCCGAGCGCCGCGAGCAGCGCGATCCGGTGGACGAGGAGGGCGGGCGGCACCGCGACGCCGAGCGCGGCGAAGTCGACCACGAACCCCGCTCCGAGCCCGACGGCGACGGCGAGGGCGGCCGCCGCCGGGTCGCACTCGCGCGACCGCGCGACGACGAGGGCCGGGAGGCCGACGGCGAGGACGAGGTACAGCGGCCCGGCGATCGCCTTCGGCGGGAGGCTCGGGTACGCGAGCTCCAGGGCGACCCCGGCGGCCCGGACGCCGACGACGACGGCCGCGAGCGTGACCCCGAGCAGCGCGGCGTCGGCGTGTCTCACCGCCTCCCGGCGGCTCCGCCGCGCGAGGTCGACGGCCGCTGCCCGGGTCCGCCGTCGGCGCAGGCGCCCGGCGGCGGACGCGCGCGGCGCCCG
>NZ_JARANT010000079.1 GCF_029889805.1 Halorubrum sp. Boch-26
CCTCTCGTGGGCGGCCGGGGTCGGGATCGTCGGGCTCGCAGTCGCCGGCTATCGGGGCGGGGGCGTCGAGCCGCTGCTCGCCGGGGGGGTCGCGCTAGCGGTCGCGTGGGACGCGGCGGACCACGGGCTCTCGGTCGGCGCGCAGGTCGGCCGCGAGGCCCGGACCCGTCGGAGCGTCGCCGTCCACGCGGGGACGACCCTGCTCGCGGGCGGGCTCTCGGTCGGCGTCGTCTACGGCGTCTACCTTGCCGCCGGCGGCTCGCAGCCGGTGGCGGCCCTCGCGCTGCTGCTGTTCGGTGCGGTGGCGTTGGCGTCGGCGCTCCGGTGACGGCGCCGCGCGCCCCGACCCGCTACCGATCGCCTGCCCTTTTGTAGCCCCCCGCCGACGCTCCGGTATGCACATCGCAGCGACTGCGACGACTGCGACGACCGCGGCGACCGCAGCGAGCGCGGAGACCGGCCCCGCGAGGTGGTCGGCGTGACGGACCTCGTGACGTTCGGCGAGACGATGCTCCGGCTTTCGCCGCCGCGCGGTGACCGCCTTGAGACCGCCCGAACCCTCGGCGTGCAGGCGGGCGGGGCGGAGAGCAACGTCGCGGTCGGCGCGTCGCGGCTCGGCGCGGACGCCGTCTGGCTCTCGAAGCTCCCGGAGTCGCCGCTCGGCCGGCGGGTCGTCGGCGAGCTTCGGGGACACGGCGTGCGGACCGGCGTCGCGTGGGCGGATCCCGACGAGAGCCGCGTCGGCACGTACTACCTCGAACACGGCGGCGAGCCCCGCGGGACGACCGTGATCTACGACCGCGCCGACGCCGCGATCACGACGGTCGAACCCGAGGAGCTGCCGACCGCCGCGCTGGAGTCGGCCGCGCGGTTCCACACGACAGGGATCACCCCGGCGCTGTCCGACCGGGCCGCGGAGACGACGACCGCGCTGCTCCGCGCCGCGGGCGAGGCCGGTGCGACCCGCTCGTTCGACCTGAACTACCGGGCGAAGCTCTGGGACCCGGAGACGGCGCGGGCGGCCTACGAGGAGCTGTTCGCGCACGTCGACACGCTGTTCGTCCCGCGGCGCGACGCCCGGGAAGTGTTGGACCGCGAGGGCGACGCCGTCGAGATCGCCCACGGGCTCGCCGCCGAGTTCGGCTTCGACACCGTCGTCGTCACGCGAGGGACCGAGGGCGCGGTGGCCCTGCGGGACGGCGCGGTGTACGAGCAGGGCGTCTTCGACGCGGAGACGTTCGACGCGATCGGCACCGGCGACGCGTTCGTCGCGGGGTACCTCGCCAAGCGGCTCGACGGGGGGGACGTCGCCGACGCGCTGGAGTGGGCCTCGGCGGCCGCCGCCCTGAAGCGCACCGTCGACGGCGACCTCGCCGTGATCACTCCCGAGGACGTGGCCGGCGTCGTCGGCGGTGCGGCCGGCATCGATCGCTAGCGGTCGGCCGACGCCCGCTTCCGTCGACTCGGTCGGTCGAAAGCCCCGTTTCCGACGTCGACTCGACGTTCGCCGGTTTCCGAGCGCAAATTATCAGACACCGACAATTCGGGGGGAACGGTTATGAGCCACGTTCCGGAACGTACGTCCATGATTGGATCGCTCGATCTCGCCCGTCGGTCCCGCGGGCCGACGGATCCCGCCCTCCACGCCGGCGAGTGTGGCCCGCTCCGGGACCGCACGCACCGAGGGGATGGGGACTGACCGACCCACGGTTCACGTCGGCGACCGCGACGGCCTGCCGGACGCCCCGTGGACGAGGCTCCCGCCGGAGACGACGCGGTTCGCGCTGAGCGAGCGCGCCGGGGGGAACGACGCGGACGACGACGGCGACCCGGCGGCTACCGAGGCGGTCGACCCCGTCGTCGTCGTCCGGCTCTGTGCGAGCGGCGACGAGCCGGTCGAGCGGCTGCGTCGAGTCCGAGAGCGGTTCCCCGGCGCGCCGGTCCTCGCGTACACCGCGGACGGCGACGCGGACGCCGCGATCGACGCGAGCCGGCTGGGGGTCGAGTACGTCTCCGGTCGACGCCTGACGGCCGACGGGGAGACGCTCGCGGCCCGGGTCACCGAGCTGACGCGATCGGACGACGACGCCCAGACGTCGGCCGACAGCGTTTCGGAGCGCTCCGGCTCGGAGGGCCCGTTCCTCGAACGCTTCGTCCGGATCACCGCCGACCGGACGTCCGGGCTGGAGGAGAAGCTGGACGCGCTGCTCGACCTCGGCCGGGAGCGGCTCGACCTGTCGATCGGCTACGCGTCGCAGACCACCGACGATCGGTTCACCGTCCGCCGGCATCGAGGCGGGTCCGAGCTGCTCGGCTCGCTGATCGAGCGCGGCGTGGTCGACGCCGACGGGTCGATCCCGCTCGAGAACACGTACTGTCGACGGACGGTCGGCGCGGACGAGGCCGATTCCGAGGGGCCAGCCGGTGGAGAGACGGTGGGCCCCGGCGGCGCCGGAGAGACGGCGAGCCCTGGTGGTGGCGGAGAGACGGCGAGCCCCGGCGGCGTCGTGGCGTTCACCGATCCCGCCGCGGCGGGATGGGACGGCGATCCGGCTCACGAGCTGTTCGGGCTCGGGAGCTACATCGGCGGGCAGATCGTGGTCGACGACGGGGTCGTCGGCAGCCTCTGTTTCGTCGACGAGCTGAGCCGAGACCGCCCCTTCTCGGTCCGGGAACGACTGTTCGTCGAGCTGCTCGCCGACTGGCTCGGGCGGGCGTTCGAGCGGCGCGCGGCCCGCGAGCAGCGCGAGGCGGCCGTCGGCCGGCTGGAGGACACCCTCGAACGGGTCGACGACGCGTTCCTCGCGCTCGACGACGACTGGCGGTTCACCTACGTCAACGAGAAGGCGGCGGCGCTGCTCGGCCGGCCCGCGGACGAGATCGTCGGCGCGAACGTCTGGGAGGAGTTCCCGGACGCGATCGGCGAGACGTACGAGGAGAGCTACCGGCGGGCGATGGAGACCCAGGAGTCGGTGTCGTTCGTGGAGCGCTACGAGGCCCTCGGCCTCCGGACCGAGGTGACCGCGTACCCCTCGCCGGACGGCATGTCGGTGTTCCTCTCGGACGTCACGGACCGGAGGCGTCGGGAACGAATCCTCGAACGCCTCCTCGGCACGGTCGAGCGGGTCCAGCGAGCCGACGACAAGGAGACGATCGCCGACCGGCTGATCGAGGCCGCGGCCGAGGTCCTCGGGTACGAGATCAGCGGCGTGCGGCTGTACGACCCCGAAACCGACCGGCTTCGGCTGGTCGCCACGAGCGAGGGACTCGGCGAGCGGTTCGCCGACCGCGGCCCGCGGCCGCCCGGAGAGGGGGTCACGGGCGAGGTGTACGAGCGCGGCGAGCCGTGGGTGTGCGACGACGTCGCCGCGCTGGGCGACGACCGCGATTACTACCGGATGCGATCGTTCGCGGCCGTGCCGCTCGGCGACCACGGCGCGTTCGTGGTCGGCGCCGTCGAGCCGAACGCGTTCGACGAGGACGACGTGTCGGTGCTCGAACTGCTGGCGACGAACGCGGTCGCCGCGATGGACGCCCACGACCGTCGCCGCCGGCTCCGGACCTACGAGAACGCCCTCAAGAACGTCGACGACATGGTCTGCGTGCTCGACGGCGACGGCGCCGTGACGTACGCCACCGCGCCGTTCGCCGAGTGGCTCGGCACGTCGGCGGCGGCGCTCGTCGGACGGCGGCTCCGTGACGCGTTCCGGGCGCGGGACGGCGACCGGATCGCCGAGGCCGTGGACTGGCTCGGGGGGGCCGGGAGCGCGGCCGACGGCGTGGAGGCGAACGAGACCGCCGACGGCGTGGAGGCGAACGAGACCGCCGACGGCGTGGAGGCGAACGAGATCGCCGACGGCCAGGGCGAGCGAATACGACGAGTGGACGTCGCCGTCGACGGGGACGGCGACGGCCGACGGCGACACGGGGAGATCCGCCTCTCCGCGCTCTCCGAGGGGACGAGCGGGGTCGTCGCGTCGCTGACGGACACCACCGACCTCCGCCGGACGCGGACGGAGCTCTCCCGCGAGCAGGACCGCTTCGACCGACTGTTCGAGCGGCTCCCGGACCCGGTGATCGAGGTCGCGCTCGAACCGGACGAGACGGTGATCGCCGGGATCAACCCGGCGTTCGCGTCGCGGTTCGGCTACGACGCGGCCGCGATCCGCGGGCGCAGCATCGACGCGCTGGACATCCGGGACGACCGGCTCGCCGGCTTCGGCGACGACCCCGGAACGGGGGGCAGAGGCGACGAGACGAACGGGAACTCCCTCGACGAGCGCGTCCGCGCGGAGGGGTTCGTCACCGCGGAGGTCCGCCGTCGGACCGTCGACGGGCCGCGCGAGTTCCTCTTCCGTGGGTTCACCTACGAGACGGCCGGCGGGCGCCGCGCCTTCGGCATCTACACCGACATCACCGACCGCCGGCGCCGCGAGCGGTACTTCCGGGTCGTCAACCGGATCCTCAGGCACAACCTCCGCAACGAGCTGAACGTCGTGTTCGGGTTCGCGAGCGAGATCGCGACCGACGCCGCGGACGCGCGGATCGCCGACCACGCCCGCCGGATCGAGACGACGGGCAAGCGGCTCGCCGACATTGCGGAGGGGGCGACCGAGATCAGGCGTATCGTCGAGGAGGGGATCGTGAGCGACCCCGACCCCGTGTGGGTGGATCGAGTCGCCGCGGCGGTCTGCGAGGAGTACGCCGATCGGTACCCCGAGGCCCGGACCGACGTCGCGGTGCCAGACAACGCCGTCGTTCGCGGCGACGAGCGGCTGGGAAAGGCGATCGGGCACCTCGTCGAGAACGCCGTGGTCCACTCGGGGGCGGACGCGCCGCGGGTGGAGATCCGTGCCGAGTGCCACCCGGAGACCGAGACCGTCACCGTACGGGTCGCCGACGACGGCCCGGGAGTACCCGACGGCGTCCGCGAGGTGATCACCGGGGAGGCGGAGGTGACGCAGCTCAACCACAACACCGGTATCGGGCTGTGGATCGTGGCCTGGACCGTCGAGGCGTACGGCGGCGATATCGGGTTCGGTCCGGGGATCGGCGGCGAGGGAACGACGGTCGCGCTGCGGCTCCCGGCGGCGACGGAGCGATCGAATCGGTGACCGGAGACACCGGCCGTCGCCCGCGTTCCGACCCGTTTATGGTCGCCGGCCCGCCCCGTGAGGGTATGACCGACGACGAGCGACGACGCGGGCTCATCGCCGCGCTCCGGGCGGCCGACGCCGTTCGATTCGGCGAGTTCGAGCTCTCGCACGGCGGCACCAGCGACTACTACGTCGACAAGTACCTGTTCGAGACCGACCCGGACGCGTTGACGCTCGTGAGCGAGGCGTTCGCGGCCCGGCTCGCCGACACGGACGCGAAGCTCGCGGGGGTCGCGCTCGGCGCGGTCCCGCTCGTGGCCGTGACGGCCGCCGAGATGGGTCGCCCGTACGTCATCGCGCGCAAGTCGGCGAAGGAGTACGGCACCGGCAACCGGATCGAGGGGCGCCTCGACGAGGGCGAGGAGGTCGTCGTGTTGGAGGACATCGCCACGACCGGGCAGTCCGCCGTCGACGCCGTCGAGGCGCTGCGGGCGGCGGGCGCGACGGTGAACCGCGTGCTCGTCGTCGTCGACCGCGAGGAGGGGGCCGCGGAGCTGCTCGCCGACCACGACGTACAGTTGGAGTCGCTGCTGACGGCGACGGAGCTGCTGGCGGAGCGGGACGCGGAGTAGGTGCGGCGGTTCGGCCGGGCCGACCGCGAGGGCCGGGCCGGCGTCAGGCCTCGGGCGCGTCCACCGTCGGCACGGCGACGCGGTCGAGCACGTCGGCGATCACGTCGCGCTTATCGACGTCGTTGACGGCGGCGTCCGGGGTGAGCACGAGCCGGTGCGCGAGCGCCGGCTCCGCGACGCGCTTCACGTCGTCCGGGGTGACGAACTCGCGGTCGGCGACGACCGCCGCGGCCCGGGCGGTCTCGAACAGCCGCTGGGTGCCTCGCGGCGAGACGCCCACGTCGACGCGCCGGTCCTCGCGGGTCGCGCGGACGAGCGCGGCCATGTACCCGAGCAGGTCGTCGTCGACGCGGACCGCCTCGGGGACCTCGCGGAGCGCCGAGACGGCGTCGGGGTCGAGGACGCGGTCGACCGTCGGCGCCTGCTCGGCGCGACCCGCGCGGCGACGGAGCAGCTCCACCTCGCCGTCGTCGTCGGGGTAGCCGATCGAGGTCTTGATCGTGAACCGGTCGAGCTGCGCCTCGGGGAGCGGGAACGCGCCCTCGCTCTCGACGGGGTTCTGCGTCGCGATGACGTAGAACGGCTCGGGGAGAGCGTGGGTGTCGCCGTCGACGGTCACCTGTCCCTCTTCCATCGCCTCCAGCAGCGCGGCCTGCGTCTTCGGCGGCGCGCGGTTGATCTCGTCGGCGAGCACGACGTTGGCGAAGATCGGACCGGGGGAGAACGCGAAGGAGCCGTCGCGCTCGTCGAACACGTTCGTCCCGGTGACGTCGGCGGGGAGGAGGTCGGGCGTGAACTGCACCCGGGAGAAATCCAAGCCGAGCGCGGTCGCGAACGAGCGCGCCGAGAGGGTCTTGCCGGTGCCGGGCACGTCCTCTAAGAGGACGTGACCGCGGGCGAGGATGCCGAGCGTGACGCGATCGAGGAACTCGCGGTCGGCGACGACCGCGCCGCCGACTTCGTCGACGACGCGCGAGCAGGCCGCCGCCGCTTCGGGGACGTCCATACGAGGGTCACGGGTGCCGATCCGAAAAGCGTTGCCGGCCCCGGTCCGGACTCGGTCCGAACCCGACCCCATCGCCGGCGATCGAAACGCATAACAGCGGAACCGGCCAACCCGGAAGTGAGCCGAGGTAGCCTAGCCTGGCCAAGGCGGTAGATTCGAAATCTACTGTCCATTCGGACACCGGAGTTCAAATCTCCGCCTCGGCGCTTCTCTCACACTCCGCCCGTTCAGCGACGCGGCCTTGGATCAGCGGGCGACGCGGCCTTGGATCAGCGGGCGGCGTCGCGGGAAAAGAGCAATACGCCACGGATCGGACCGGACCGTCTGTCCGACGCGACGCTGTACGACCGCCTCGGCGACGAGCCCGCGGTCGGCGCGGTCGTCGACGAGTTCTACGACCGAGTGTCGGCCGACGAGCGGGTGGCCCACCACTTCGAGGACGTGGATACGTCGGCCCAGCGCTCCCACCAGACGACGCTCCTGAGCGCGGTCACCGGGGGCCCGATGGGGTACGAGGGCGACGACATGGAGACGGCCCACGAGGGGTTGGCGATCACGGACGCGGAGTTCGGTGCGATCGCCGGCCGTCTCGACGCGGCGCTCCGCGAGTTCGACGTCGACGGCGCGGACCGCGAGGCGGTGATGGAGGCGGTCGAGGGGTTCCGCGACGACGTCGTCGCGGAGTGACCGGAACGCGGGCGGGAGGGGCCGAGACACGGGCCGGAGCGACCGCGAGCGATCCCTACGACTCCCCGCCGAGCGACCCCTGTTCGGAGTCGGGGTCGCCCCGCAGTCGTCGACGCCGCTTGTCGTAGGCCGCCTCCAGCTTCGCGTTCGTCGCCCGCGAGACGAGGTAGCAGTCGACCTCGTCGCCGTCGCGGGGATGCGCGCTCGCGACCCAGACGTGGCCGTCGCCCGTCGAGAGGTCGGCCGCCCACCGCTCGGCGGCCGCGCGGCTCTCGAAGGCGTGACGGGGGCCGTCCTCGAAGACGAGCCGCCCCACCTTCGCGTTGCGCTTTCGCGCCGAGGGCTTCACCGCGACGACGACGCTCACGGGCGACGTTCGTACGTCGTCGCTTAAAAACCTCGTCAGACGCGCTCGGCCGCGACTCGGGTGAGGGCGAACCGCAAGAAACCAAACCCCCGGCTCCGTACCCGAACGCATGAGCGATCCCGCCTGGTACGAGGACGCGACGATCTACTCGTTGGACGTCAAGACGTTCAACGACGGCGACGGGGACGGCTGGGGAGACTTCCGGGGGGCGATCGAGCGGCTCGACTACCTCGACGAGCTCGGGGTCGACGCGCTCTGGGTCCGCCCCTTCTACCCGAGCCCGCTCCGCGACAACGGGTACGACGTCGCCGACTACTACGGCGTCGACGACCGGCTGGGGAGCCTCGACGACTTCCGCGCGTTCGCCGACGCGGCGCACGACCGCGGGATCCGCGTGATCACGGACCTCGTCTTCAACCACACTTCGGACGAACACGAGTGGTTCCAACGGGCCCGTGAGGACCCCGAGTCGGAGTACCACGACTACTACCTGTGGACGAGTCATCTGGACGACGCACACCAGCGCGGCAACATCTTCCCCGAGTACGAGGACGGCGTCTGGTCGTACGACGAGGCCGCCGGGAAGCACTACTTCCACCAGTTCTACGGCCACCAGCCCGACCTCAACGTCGCGAACCCCGCCGTCCGCGAGGAGCTGTACGACGTGCTCCGGTTCTGGCTCGATCAGGGCGCCGACGGCTTCCGGATCGACGCCGCCCACCCGATGCTGATGCCGAAGGGCCACGACGCGACCACCCTCGACGAGACCGACCTCGGCGACTCCATCGGGCTGTTCAAGGAGATGCGGCGGGTCGTCGAGGCGGAGCAGTCCGACGCGGTGCTCCTGGCGGAGGCCGACGACGAGCCGGAGCACCTCGACTACTACTTCGGCGACGGCGAGGCGTTCCACCTCCAGTTCAACTTCGTGCTGAACGCGCACCTCACCTACGCGGTCGGCGTGAAGGACACGTGGCCGCTCCAGCGCGCCGAGGAGATCCTCCCGGACGTCTCCGACGTGGGCGGGTGGGTGAACTTCCTCCGGAACCACGACGAGTGGAACCTGCTGAAGCTCCCCGAGGAGGCGTTCGAGCACGCCCGCGAGCACTTCGGCGACGACGCCGGCGACTCGTGGATCTTCGAGCGCGGGCACCGCCTCCGGCTCGCCGATCTGTACGGCGGCGACCGCGACCGGATCGCCGTCGCCCACAGCCTCCTCTTCTCGCTCCCCGGCTCCGTCGCGCTCCAGTCCGGCGACGAGATCGGGATGGGCGCCGACCTCTCCCTCCCCGAGCGCGAGGCCGTCCGCACCCCGATGCAGTGGGACGACGCCCCGAACGGCGGCTTCTCGACCGCGGCCCCCGAAGAGTGCTACAACCCCGTGGTCGACGAGGGCGAGTACGCCTACGACCGCGTGAACGTCGCCGCCCAGCGCGACGACCCCGACTCGCTGCTCTCGCGGGTCGAGGCGCTCGTGGCGGCCCGCGACGCTTGCCCGGAGATCGCCCGCGGCGACTACCGCGCGCCCGACTGCGACCACAAGGAGACGCGCGTCCACCGGTTCGACCACGAGTCGGAGAGCGGGGACGACACCGTCCTCCTCTGTGCGCACAACCTCGCCGACGACTACCGCGAGGAGATCGTCGGCTTCGACGTCGACCCGGACACCGTCGAGCACGTCGTCGGCGACGGCGAGCACTACGTCGCGGAGGGCGGCGTCACGTTCGAGCTCGACGCCTGCGACTACGCGTGGCTGCGCGGCGAGAAGCGGTAGGACGGCGGCGCGGCCGACCGAGGCGGGCTCCGCCGCCGTCAGTCGTCCGCGAGCGAGGCCGCGTCCGGAACCGACCCGGCGTCGGCGGCGGCCGAGAGCAGGCGGTCGAGCCCGTCGACCATCGCGACGACGCTGGCGCGGGTGATGTCGGCGTCCGTGGAGGAGACCGAGACGGAGCGGTCGCCGCGCGAGAGGTCGACCTCGACGGTGACGACCGCGTCGGTGCCGCCCGTGATCGCGTCGACGTGGTAGGAGTCCAGATCGAAGGAGACGCCCTCCCCGGCTGAATCGCCCGCGAGCGCGGCGCGAACGGCTTCGAGGCCGGCGTCGACCGGGCCGGCGCCCGTGCCGGAGGCGACGCGCTTCTCGTCGCCGACGCGGAGCCGGACCGACGCCGTCGGGAGGTTCCCGCCGGAGGTGGCCGACAGGTCCACGAGCTCCACGTGCCGGTCTCGCTCGCGGCCCTGCACGTCTTCGGTGATCGCGAGGAGGTCGGCGTCGGTGACGCGCTTCCCGCGGTCGCCGAGCTCCTTCACGCGGCTCACGACCGCGCTCAGCTCCTCGGCGTCGACCGCGACGTCGTGCTCGGCGAGCGCGGCCTTGACGCCCGCGCGGCCGGCGTGCTTCCCGAGCACGAGCCGCCGCTCGCGGCCCACCGTCTCGGGCGGGTACGGCTCGTACATCGTCCCGTCCTTGAGCGTGCCGTCCGTGTGGATCCCCGACTCGTGGGCGAAGGCGTTGGAACCGCAGACCGCCTTGTTCGGCGGGAGCGCGACGCCGGTCGCCTCCGAGACGGTCCGGCAGAGCCGGTAGAGCCGTTCCAGCTCGACCGTGTCGATATCGTACGACCGGGCGAGCGCGACGGCGACCTCCTCTAAGGCGACGTTGCCGGCGCGCTCGCCGACGCCCATCACGGTGCCGTGGACGGTGTCGGCGCCCGCCCGCAGCCCGGCGTGGACGTTCGCGACGCCGAAGCCGAGGTCGTCGTGGGTGTGGAGGCTCGTCGGGCCGCGCTCGGCGAGCCGGGAGACGACCTCGGCGGTGCGCTCCGGGTCGGCCGCGCCGACGGTGTCGCAGTAGCAGATCCGGTCCGCGCCGGCGTCGAGGCCGGCGCCGAGCAGGCGGTCGAGGTAGTCGAGATCGGCGCGGGAGCCGTCCTCGCCGAGCACCTCGACCCACAGGCCGTGGTCTTTCGCGTACTCGACGAGCTCGACCGTGGTGTCGACGACCTCGTCGCGGGTCGAGCCGACCTTCGTCTCGACGTGCTTGTCCGAGGCGGGGACGACGAGGTTGATCCCGTCGACGTCGCAGTCGAGCGCGTGGTCGACGTCCCGCTTCACGCCGCGGGCGAAGCTCGTTACGGTCGCGTCGAGCCCCTCGCCCGCGACCCGGCGGATCGCCTCGCGCTCGCCCTCGGAGGTGCACGCCGAGCCGGCCTCGATCAGGTGCATCCCCGCCGCGTCGAGCTCGCGGGCGACGTCGACCTTCTCGGCCGGCGTCAGCGAGACGCCGGGCATCTGCTCGCCGTCGCGCAGGGTGGTGTCTAGAAGCTGTACCTCGTCGAGGTCGGTGAGTGGTGTTCGGGTCAAAAGGGAGTCCGTCCGCTTGTCGGTGGGTTCGGAGCCGGTGCCGCCGCGGGGCGGTCGTGCCCCGGAGTCGTTATCGTCGGAGAATTTCGCGGCCAGCCGCCGTGAGGCGACTTCCTCTATCCTCCGAACGACCACGATCGTCTCGTGTCATTCGTGTCCGTGCCGACGCGTCTCACGCATATAAACGAACGGGTTGAGACAGGTTTGGCCAACGGATCGTCGGCGAGGTCGGGGTTCGACTGAGGGTTCGTCGACGCCGGGGGTCACGCGCCGTCGCCGACAGGGTTACACGCGCGGGCCGAGAGCGAACCCGCATGAAGCGAGTCGCGATCGACGACGTCGACGTCGTCACGAACCCGATGGAGGTCCACGACGTGCGAAAGCCCGTCTCGCGCGTGCTCGGAACCGAACACGTCGCGATGAACTACTTCGAACTCGCGCCCGGCGACGCCTTCTCCGGCGGACTCCACGCCCACGGCGACCAGGAGGAGGTGTTCTACGTGCTCTCGGGAACCGCCACGTTCGAGGTCGGGCGGGAGCGCGAGCGCGTCGACGTCACGGCGGGCGAGCTGATCCGGTTCGCGCCCGGGGAGTACCAGTCCGGGTTCGTCCGCGAGGACGCCGACGAGGAGGTCGTCGCGTGGGCGGTCGGCGCGCCCGGCGCCCGCCACGACTGGGAGGAGATCGAGTCGCTGATCGAGTGCCGGACCTGCGGCGAGGAGCGCCCCCACGCGACGGAGCTAACCGACGAGGGGCGATTCCGATTCACCTGCTCGGAGTGCGGCACCTCGTTCTCTCCGTAGTGGGTCACCCGAGGAGCGACCGGAACGACCGGCGACCGACGCCGCACGTCTCCCGGTAGTCGCAGGCGGAACACCGGTCGTCGTCGACGCGCGAGGGCGGGCCGTCTATCGCGCGGGCGGCCCGCAGCGCCCGGCGGTAGGCGGCCTTTCTTCGAGCGGTGAGCCGGACCTCGCGGACGGCGCCCACGCTCGGGTACTCGACCAGCGCGCGCGACACCTCGCGTTCGCGCTCCCACGCGACCGCCTTCGCGACGGCGACGGCCCTGACCGACTGCGGCTCCCAGACGCCGTTTTCGGGGGGTTCGCCCGGAGAGACGACCGTCGGGACGGGCGGATCGGCGGGGGTGGCAGGGTCGAGCACCTTGTGAATCGTTCCGTGACAGTCCTTTCCGGAGACGAAGGCGCGCTCGCGGTCGGCGTCGACGAGCCGGCCGTAGTCGTCGCGCTCGCGGAGGCGGTCGAGGTTCCGGCGGTACGCGGCGGGGGAGCGGCGGATCGGGAGCCGGCGGAGCGTCGCGTCCGGCGCGTCGACGAGCGTCGGGGACCGGGAGGCGGGGAGGGGTATGGGACCGGAGACGGG